>USIY01000270.1 GCA_900554845.1 uncultured Bacteroidales bacterium
GTCGTTTTTTTATGCCCGTATCTCTGAAATTACATACTTGCGAAACTTAAATCAAACATTATAAAACAACAAGCTTATGAAATCTCACGATTCCTTCCAGACAAGATTACTCGGACTTCAAAACAATCTACTGAACTTCGCATATCAGCTCACAGCAAACCGTGAGCAGGCACAGGATCTGCTGCAGGATACAACTCTCAAAGCCCTCGACAATGAGGACAAGTATGTTGACAACGTCAACTTCAAGGGCTGGATCTTCACAATCATGCGTAACATCTTCATCAACAATTACCGCCAGAACGCCCGCAAGGCCACGGTGATTGACCAGACGGAAGATCTCTATCACCTGAACATCAGTCAGGATTCAGGACTCAGCACTCCGGAAGGTTCTTATGCCGTCAAGGAAATTTCTTTGGCTCTCAATTCCTTCAGCGATGACTATCGCATTCCTTTCAACATGTTCGTGGCCGGTTACAAATACAATGAAATAGCGGAGAAGATGAACCTTCCTCTCGGAACTGTGAAAAGCCGTATTTTCTTTGCACGCAAAACCTTGCGCGAACAGCTCAAAGACTACAGATAATAGATCTCTGTAGATAACGATATTATTGTTTCCGACAGATATTTGCATCATAGTGCGAATCTGCCGATACAGAATCAACCTGTCTCCTCGGGATTCCGATTAAGATAAGCTAAAGTTTTATATGTTTGTGTCCAAAGCCACGTCGTAATGACGATGGCTTTGTTGTTTTTACACTGCATGGAACAGTAGCGCACCCGACCATTTACCGTGTCATGGAAAGGAGGTTCTCCAAACCTCCACCTTACATAAAGTCCTACTATTTGGCACACAACTTCCTAACTCGTCACTATGCCTTATGACTTATGACTTATAACTTATTATTAATGTTGTCCAAACAAATTTTTATGCTTACTTTTGCATCATGAATCAGGACTATTGGGATTTTGTACACGGCAACGCTCTTGCGGACACATCTCGTCTGAGGCTACAGCATGGTTCGGGAAAATCCGAATCATACGGCTTCGATATGGAAGACGCAATAACGCAGATCGAAGCGCGCCGGAAGTCGGCAAAAAAGATTCCATGGTTCAATAGTCACAGAACATTCCGTTTTCCATCCCTACAGGCGTCCGAACAGGCCACGAACCAGGCGTTGGCATTGTTTCATGCCCGTATCGTCGGCAACTGCAGACATGTGGCCGACCTTACCGCAGGTCTCGGAATAGATGTCATTACCTCCGCGTTGTCTGGTAATACCGCCGTCGCGTTTGAAATGGACCCGCTCAGGGCCCGGACACTCGCGGATAACATCAAAGAGCTCGGTGCCCCGGGAATAAGTGTGATTTGCGCCGACAGCATTCAATATCTTAAGGACAATCCTCAGTTGCATTACGACTGGATATTCGTGGATCCCGCCCGCAGGGATTCATCCGGATCACGGATATTCAAACTTCAGGATTCATCCCCCGACATCATCGCGGATCTTGAGATGCTTATGAGTCATACTTCCGATCTGCTTGTCAAGGCGTCTCCCCTTCTGGACATCACGCAGACTATCCGGGATATAGGGCCATATCCTTACCATATCCGGATTGTTTCATATCGTGGCGAAGTGAAGGAGGTGCTGATTCATGTTTATGACACGAGCACGGGAAACAATAAGATTGAAGTTGTGGACATTGCCGACGCGCCGGAGTACCCGAAAGGAAACGTATCCGTCAGTTATAGCTATATCGTAGAAGGATTGCAGACGGGTGCAACACGTATTGCTGACCTTGCGGATGTATTGCCGGGAAAATTCCTGTATGAAGCCGGTGCCGGAGTGAGGAAACTGCACTGTACTTCTACCCTTTGTCGTTCTTATCCGGATATTGCCGCTTTGTCGTCCGATACCGAGCTGTTCATATCGGACACATTGTATCCTGATTTTCCCGGCCGCATCAATGTTATAAAAGGCATTCTCACCGGCAAGGAAGCAAAAAAACTTCAGGGGGAATGTCTGAGGGTCGTTTCGAGTCACTATCCTCTCGCGGCGTCAGAGTTGAGAAGCAAGTTAAAATTACTGGAAGGCGACGCGAAGTCATTGATCGCAACCGGTCTGAATGGAGGCAAAAAATTGCTTATATTGACTGAAAGATATTAAATTTTTAATACAATTGCTTCAACATAGCCGCCGTAATCGAATTTTTCACTATATTTGCATTGAATTTGAATGAACTATGAGTGACGCATTAGTGATCATACCTACCTATAATGAAATCGAGAACATCTCGAACATCATCGACGCAGTGATGCGGCAGCCCGTTCAGTTTGATGTGCTCGTAATCGACGATGCGTCGCCGGACGGCACACAGGATGCCGTTCGTGAAAAAATCGCACAATATCCCGACAGAGTACACTTAGAGACTCGTCCCGGCAAACTTGGTCTCGGCACGGCCTATATCCTCGGATTCAAATGGGCCTTGGAGAAAGGTTATCAATACGTCATCGAGATGGACGCCGACTTTTCGCACAATCCCGATGATTTGCCCAGACTCTACAACGAATGCGTTGACAATGGCGCGGATATGGCGATAGGCTCGCGTTACATTACCGGCGTCAACGTGGTGAACTGGCCTATGGGACGCGTCCTGATGTCGTATTTCGCGTCTATGTATGTGCGTGTCATAACACGTATGAAACTGCGCGATTCCACCGCCGGTTTCGTATGCTACAGCCGAAAGGTTCTGGAGGCCTTGAATCTCGACAAGATTCAGTTCAAAGGATATGCTTTCCAGATCGAGATGAAATACAAAGCGTATCGGCGCAAGTTCAAGATTGTGGAGGTTCCCATTATCTTCGTCAATCGCAGGCTCGGCACCAGTAAAATGAATTCCTCCATCTTCGGTGAAGCTATCTTCGGTGTCATCTCCCTCCGGCTCAAAGCTCTGTTCGGCAAGATCTGACGGAATCCCCGATAATGGAATAAAGTACAGATGAAATAAAATACAGAGGCCATGTGAAATCAAATCCGCATGGCCTCCATTATAAATCTTATAAGTCTTATAGGTCTTATAGGCCCTATCCAATTACTCTCCTATCAGCTTGGCAAGCACCGTGAAGAACGCAGGATCCTCTCCCACCGTTATATTGGCGATCTTGCCTTCCGGATTCACTATGACCTTGGTCGGGAAACCGGTTACAAAGTACTCTGCTGTCAATGTGCTGTAATCAGGATTGTAAACCTGCACCCACGGCAAAGAATACTTCTTCACGCCGGCTTTCCATGTGTCGACGGTGTCGCCGCAGTCGATGCCGATGATCTCCAGTTTGCCGGCATATTTGGCATAGGCCTCCTTCAGTCCAGGGAAGCCCTTGATGCACCAGGGACACCATGTGCCCCAGAAATCC
>USIY01000271.1 GCA_900554845.1 uncultured Bacteroidales bacterium
CGCTCCAGACCGAGCGTACGGCGGAAGGCCTCGGCGATCGCGCTTTCGGTTCCCGGAGCCGGCTCAACGTATTCCGCAAGTTTCTCCAGAACGGGCTCGGGCAGATGCTTTCTGTCAAGCTTTCCGTTGGGAGTCACAGGAATCTTGTCGACGGGATTGAAACTGTCGGGCACCATGTAGTCGGTGAGATGACGCGTCAGATGCGTGCGGAGCTCCTCTTGATCCACGCCCTGTCCCTCGTACCATATACACAGATGGTCCACGTTCTGGATCTTGCATACGTTTGCCACCGACATCTTCACGCCCGGGAAAGCATTCGCCACGCTTTCGATCTCGCCCAGCTCAATTCGCAAGCCACGGAGCTTCACCTGATGGTCTATACGTCCCAGGACATCCACATCGCCGTCGGGCAGCCAACGGGCCAGGTCGCCGGTGCGGTAGGCGGGAGCGCCGTTGAAAGTGATGAAGCTCTCGGCGGTTTTCTCCGGCAGGTTATGGTATCCTTTGCCGACACTGCGTCCGGCGATCACAAGTTCGCCGATTCCTCCTATGGGCAGCTCGCCGCCCCAGGCGTCGCAGATGTACTCGCGGTAGTTGTAGAAAGGAGGACCTACGGTAACAGGTTTGCCGCTTTGCAATACAGCATGGTTTGAACCGACGGTTGTCTCCGTGGGGCCGTATTCATTTACCGTAAGGCCTTTGAATCCTGCTGCGTCAAGTTTGGGCAACAAAGACCCGGGGATTGCCTCGCCCCCTATATTCAGCAACTTGCAGGTGGAAATGGCCTCGCGGAACTCGGGAAGCTCAAGCATCGCGGCCAGACGGCTGGGTGTCGCGTCGAACGCTTCCACGCCCGTGCGCTTCATCAGATCGGCCAGCATGGCCACGTCCTTGCATTCCTCCTCGTTGGCCAGAACGAGAGTATGACCCGAAGTAAGGGAAGTTCCGAGATCCACATGCGAGGCGTCGAACGATATAGTCACAATCAGCATGTTGACTTTGGGCTCATTCTCTCCCATCGGACTGTAAATCAACTTGCGGTAGCCGTACAGATAGTTGGTTGCCGCGCCGTGGTGAATCACCACTCCCTTCGGACGGCCGGTGCTTCCGGAGGTATATATCAGATATGCCGGATCGTCGGGCTGCATTTCCACATTGGGCCGCGATGTCTCAGGACATTCAAGAAGAGTGTCGACATCTATGGCTTTGCCGGGGAAGGATTCCAATTTGCCCGCGGTCGTAATTATAAATTTCGCGTCGGAATCCTCAGTGATGAGCTTGATACGCTCCACGGGGTACTCCGGATCGCAGGGGATGTATGCCGCACCGGATTTCATTACTCCGTAGATAGCGGTGATCAGCCTTGAGTCTCGTGGGAGAAGCACCACCACTTTGTCGCCGCGGTCCACGCCGGCCCGGCGCAGGGCATTGGCAATTCTGTTGGCGTTCTTGTCAAGTTCGGCGAAAGTCAGACTGCGGTCGCAGGCCACCAAAGCCATGGCGTCGGGCCTTTCGTCCGCCTGACGCTCGAAAGCTCCGTGATAGGAGGTGTATTCCACTTCGCCGCTCTCTCCGTCACGTACAGCCTCGAGAAGGGTATCCTGGGCAGGGGACAGAAGAGTGGCGTCCTTGACCACTTTGCTTGAGGGATTCTTTGTCACGGCCGACCCTATCATATCCAGAAGCACGGCCATGTCAGCGTTGCTGTATAGCGACGCGTCGTATTCCAGTTCAAGACGGTATTTGCCTGGAGCCGGTGTGAAGATCAGCAGCGTCAGAGGCACCTTGGCGGTATCGAGCGACACCGGGATCTTCTCCTCCGACAAGGGTCCTTCAGCCGCGTCGAGCGACACGCCCCCCTCGTAAACATACATGATCTCCGGACGAAGTCCGAATTTGCGGACTATCTCGGTAAAGGGATAGAAATCGAACCCGCGGGTGGTGTTGAACTGCTGCTGGAGTTGCAGAGCCATCTCCACGGGCGAGGTCTTACCGGCGTTTGCAGCGGACATCCTCGACACTACAGGAAGGGTCTTGACGAACATGCCTATGTCATCCACAAGGCGGACGTCGTTACGGCCGTTGTTCACGGTGGTGATAGCCACGGTCTCGTTGCGGGTCAGGCGATGCAGTGTCTGCATGAAAGCGGACAGGAAGAAATTGCTTGGAGTCACGGCGTTCACGCTGCAGAACTTATCGATATCGGAGGCGTCCACTTCCTTGCTCACACGCAGAAGCGTTCCCTGCGGGACGGCCTCGGCCACACTGCTGTGGGAATATACGGTCGTCTCTGCGTCACCAAGAAGTTTCTCAAACCATTCCTCGGCCTCCTCGTACTCTGCGCTTCGCAACAACGCGGCCTCGTCGTCGGCCCATTCAAAGGCGGAGTATTCCTCTTCGGGCACGTCTTGGCCGGAGAAGGCTTTTGCGAGGCTGTCGAAGAACACCATCGCCGACACTCCGTCGAACACAATGTGATGGAAATCCATGAACAGCCATGCATCCTTACCGTAGCGCACAATCACGAAGCGATAAAGCGGGTCGTTGAAAAGATCGAAAGGACGCACCAGCGCCTGCATGTCTTCCCTCGCGGGTTCATGATCCAGTCCCAGCTCTTCCACACGCACCATATCCTGTTCAAGACGCTGCTGCATTATGTCGCCGTTACGGTTCACGAACCTCGCTCCCAGAGCCGGGTGGGCCTTTACTGCCGTTGCCAAGGCCTCTTTGAGACGGTTCAAATCCGTACCGGACTTGATCTTTATGGCCTGGGCGACATTATACTGCAAAGCGTCGCGGTTACGCTCCCAGTCGATCAAGACACCACGCTGATTCTCGGTAATGGGATAATATTTGCGTTTGGCCGCGGTCTTGGCGGGAGCGGAACCCCGGTCGGCGTTTGTCAGAGCCCTGATCAATCCGCGCACAGTCGGATCGGCCATAGCCTCCTTGGACGTGATGCGTACGTCACGTCGTTTGGCTATCGTGGCCACCAGTCTCATGGCAAGGAGCGATGTGAGCCCCACTTTCAGCAGATTGGTGGTGACGCCGAAGGACTCATGTCCTAAGACTCCCGCCACAATCTCGCTCATTTCCTTCTCGTCATCGGTCTCGGGAGCCACAATCTCCTCCGACACCTCGATCTCCGGCACCGGCAACGCCTTGCGGTCGATCTTTCCGTTCTGGTTCATCGGCAACTTGTCGAGCTTCATCACGGCGGCGGGAATCATGAATTCCGTCAGATCCTCCGACATAAAGTCCCGCAGTTCCTGAGGCGACACATCCGAGCCGTCTTTAACGGAATAGTAACCTACCAACTGGTCGTTGCCTCCGACTGACTTGACCGCCGCGGCGAACTGCCGCACGGAAGGATGTCTTGTGGCCACGGCTTCGATCTCGCCCAGCTCTATAC
>USIY01000272.1 GCA_900554845.1 uncultured Bacteroidales bacterium
GTATATCCCCGGGGCATCCAGAAACAATCCTCAAATCTTGACAACTGCAAACGCTGGACATCGAAGTACGGCGCCGTTTATGCCGTGGGTTATGACGGCGGCATCACGGAAGGAATGAACGAGAAGGGTCTGGTGATCAACGGACTTTTCTGCAAGACGGCCATCTATGAGGCACCTACGGAGGCTAAGGACGACACACGTCCCTATATGTCGCTGGCGGTCTTCGTGGCGTGGCTTCTCGACAACTGCGCCACAGTGGATGAAGCGATCGCACAGCTGAAGCCCCAGGATTTCCGCATACAGGGAGCGACATTCGATGGCGGCACTGTCTCAACCCTACACTGGGGAATGACCGATACCACGGGCCGGAGCGCGATTTTTGAATTTGTCGACGGAAAGATATCAATTCATGAAATGGGGGATTACCGCGCCATGACCAACGATCCGGAATGGCCCGCGATGAAGGCTATACTCAACTATTGGGGCAAAATCGGAGGCAAGAACATGTTGCCGGGAACCGTCACGAGTCCCGACCGTTGCGTACGCGCCAATTACTTCGCGCATCATGTGAAAGCCGTGGCCGAACAGGATCTGGGCGTTTCAATAGCACGTTCGGTGCTGCTCAACAGCTGTGTGCCTTACACCTATGAGATAGTGGACGAGCCAAATCTGAGCTCAACGCAGTGGCGCAGTTTCTCCGATATCCGTGACCTGTGCTATTATTTCGACATCGTTACGAATCCCGGCTATTATTATGTGGACCTGAAGAAAATGGATTTAAGCCGCAAGCAGATTTACAAACTTGATACCGCCAAGCATACCGAAGTAGTGGGATGTGTGAATCATCTGCTTGAAAAATCCCCGGGCTTCAACCCGATGTATTGAAGTTGCTCCGACAATCTTTTTGGGGGATATAAGCTTCATAATGTCGGAGAAATATATAATTTTTGTTCAAAAGTACGGAAAAATATAAATTTTTTCGTACTTTTGCGTATTGAAGCGGCAAATATGCTTCATAATAATTGGTTTGAGACTAATCAATGCGAAGGTCCGTCCGGACATACGGGTCATGACGGCGATTTTGCAACTTATTTAGAACAATATGGAGAGAATTAAACACAACTGTAAGCACAACATTATCAAGGCGTTTGCAGTGCTGATGGCGGCAGGGTTCACTATGGGGGCCTATGCGGTACCGGCAAAACGCGGAGTGCTGAACGTGGAACAGCCGGACGGCTCCACTCTGAAAGTACGTCTCATGGGCGATGAATGGAATCGGCTCTACACCACCGAGGACGGATATCCGTTGCTTTACGATCAGTCTGCGGGTTATGTTTACGCGCAGCTGTCCTCCGACGGCGTCATGATTCCCACATCCATCAAGGCCACCGACATCGAAAAACGGTCCGCCGAAACCCAGGCTTTCCTGTCCACCGTCGATAAGGAGGCCGTGAAATCGGCTAAACAATCACGCAACAATGTCAGCCCGAAAGGGATCGGACTCTTCAGCGACGCTGATTTTCCCGTGATCGGGCAGCAGAAGGCCCTGGTGATTCTTGTGGAATACCAGGATGTGAAATTCGATGACAAAAACAGCGCATCGTACAAATACAATACCATCGCTCCCGACTATACGGCTTACGACTATTTCCACGACATGCTGAACAAGCAGGGCTTCAGCCACTTCGGAGCCACAGGCTCTTGCCGTGACTGGTTTCTGCTGAATTCCAAGAACGAGTCCGGCGATTCCCAGTTCATTCCCTCGTTCGATTTGTACGGTCCCGTGACGTTGAGCCACAACATGAGCTACTACGGCGGCAACGGATGGGGAGGCAATGACGAGCATCCGGAGATGATGGTGAAGGAAGCCTGCATGGCGCTCGACGATGTGATCGATTTCAACGATTATGACCGTAACAACGACGGATATGTCGACAACGTGTACATCTTCTACGCGGGTTACGGCGAAGCCGACGGCGGTGGCGCCAACACGGTATGGCCCCATTCCTGGAACCTCTCCTCGGCAGGCACAAGCCTGACTCTGGACGGAGTGAAGATAGACCGTTACGGCTGCAGCAACGAGACCGACCACACTTCCCGCCGTCCCGACGGAATCGGTACGTTCACGCATGAATTCAGCCATGTGATGGGACTTCCCGACCTGTATGCAACAAGCTATACCAGCTCCTTCACCCCGGGCGCTTACTCAGTGATGGACTACGGTCCCTACAACAACGAGGGCCGCACACCCCCGAACTATTCGGCCTTTGAGCGCGTGGCTCTGGACTGGATGACCCCCAAGACGTTCGACTACGCCGAGGGAGATTACACTATTCCGCCGCTGGTGGATTCCAACGTGGCGTACATGGTGAAATGCTACAAGAACGGAAACGTCAACGAAAACGAGTATTTTCTGTGCGAGGCGCGTCCTCAGACGGGCAACGACGAGTTCATTCCGGGCCACGGAATGCTGATCTGGCACATTGATTACAATCCCGGCGTATGGGACAGCAACCGCGTCAACAATACTCCGAGCCATCAGTATGTGGACCTGATCGAGGCCAACGGCAGCCAGTCGGAATCGGGCCGTTCGGGAAATCCTTTCCCGGGAACAAGCAACGTCACGAGCTATGTCTTCAAGGACTGGGCCAAGAAAGAATGCGGAGTGGAGTTCAGCAACATCATTGAGGTGATGGACGGCGACAACGCCGGAACGATCAAGCTGTTCGCCCTCAACGAGAATGAAAGCGGCAAGGCTCCCGACGATCCGGAGATACCCGATAACCCCCAAGATCCGGAGGATCCCGACCATCCCGCTCCTTATGCGCTGTCGGGCCAGTGGAACATCACCGGAAAGGTCAGCCTGAGATGGCATGAGCCTCCGCGTCTGGAGCCGGCGGGTTACAACATCTACCGTAACGGCGAGGTCGTGAACCAGGAGCCTGTGCTCGTGAAAGAATACATCGATTATGTGGAGACAGGCACCCATAAATACCACATCACCGCCGTATACGAGGACGGTAAGGAATCAATCGCCTCTCAGCCTCTGGAGCTGAATGTGAACGTGCTGCAGTCCGGCATAGATTCCATCGTGGGAGAGGACGCTGAAGTGATCGGCATCTACAACCTGCAGGGCATGCGCCTGTCGGAGGCTCCCGCCGCGGGCGTCTACATCCTCCGCACCACGAAAGGCACTTTCAAGGTAAAGAAATAACGGCAATTCCCGAAAATAAAAAATCCGTGCGAAAGCACGGATTTTTTATTTTAGTCCGAGAATGGACGTCGATATAAAACAAAAATGGCGGCGAATCACTTCGCCACCACTTCGCGCTTCAGGATGGGCTTGAACCAACGACCCCCTGATTAACAGTCAGGTGCTCTA
>USIY01000273.1 GCA_900554845.1 uncultured Bacteroidales bacterium
CTTGTACTTGATGGAGGCGCGCTCGGCGTTGGCCGCCAGCACCTCCATGTCGGAACTGTGGCGGCACTCTTCCTCTGTCTTTACCTTGTCGGCGCTCCTGCCTCCTTCGGCGTACTTCGCCAGCAACCGGTGCACCATCATGTCGGGATAACGGCGTATCGGGGAGGTGAAATGTGTGTAGAAAGGCATGTTCAGGCCATAATGCCCCACATTGTCGGTGGTGTAGTTGGCCTTGGCCATCGAACGGATCGCCAGAATGGAGAGCATGTTCTCCTCCCCTTTTCCCTTGACGTCGCGCAACAGGCGGTTGACGCTCTGGTTCACTTTTCTCGAATTCCCCTCCGTGTCGAGTTTATAGCCGAACCGGGTGGCTATCAAAGCCAGGTTCGCCAGCTTCTCGGGGTCGGGATTCTCATGCACGCGGTAGACGAACGTCTTGGCCTTTTTCCCCTTCGGCACCTTTCCTATGGACTCGGCCACCGTAAGGTTTGCCAGCAGCATGAATTCCTCGATCAGCTTGTTGGCGTCCTTCGATTCTTTGAAATAGACAGAGATCGGCTTTCCGGTCTCGTCGATTTCGAAACGCACTTCGGCTCGGTCGAACTCCAGGGCCCCCTCCTGATAACGGCGGCGGCGCAGTTCCTTGGCCAGACCGTTCAGTATGTTTATTTCTTCGGCGAAGTCACCCTCTCCTGTCTCTATTCTTTCCTGCGCCTCCTCGTAAGTGAAGCGTCGGTCGGACTTTATCACGGTGCGCCCTATGCGCGATTTAACCACATTGGCTTTGGCGTCCATCTCGAAGATCGCCGAGAAAGTGAGCTTCTCCTCGTCGGGTCGCAGCGAACAGAGTCCGTTGCTGAGGCGCTCCGGCAGCATCGGGATGGTCCTGTCAACAAGATATACGGAGGTGGCGCGCTTCTGCGCCTCCTTGTCGATGACTGTGTTGGGATGCACGTAATGCGTCACGTCGGCTATGTGCACGCCCACCTCGTAATTGCCGTTGTCCAGACGTCGCAGCGACAGTGCGTCGTCAAAGTCCTTTGCGTCGCGCGGGTCAATGGTGAAAGTGGTCACGTTGCGGAAATCCTCACGTTTGGCCACCTCTTCCTTTGTGATTCCGGCATCGATTCTCTCCGCAGCCTTCTCCACATTTTCCGGGTACTTATAGGGAAGCCCGAATTCCGCGAGAATGGCATGCATCTCGGCGTTGTTCTCCCCTTTCACGCCGAGGATGTCGATGATCTCGCCGCGGGGATTCATCTCGTCGTCGCGCCACTGCGTGATGCGCGCCACGGCCTTCTCGCCGTTCTTGCCTCCTTTCAGCTTGCCGCGGGGAATGATGATGTCGGCCGCCAGAAACTTGGAGTCCGTCACCAACGCGGCGTAGTTCTTCTCGATCTTGAGAGTGCCCACAAACTGCTGTTCCTTCGCCTCGACGATCTCTATCACCTGAGCCTCCGGTTCGGCGCCACGCCGGGCCGCGCTGACAACCACCCGCACTTTATCACCGTTGAGGGCGTGCATCGAGTTGCGTTCGGCCACGAAGATCTGCTCGTCGTCCACAATTACGGCGTTCTTGCCGTTGCTGCGGCGAACGAAATATCCTATGTTCTCCGTACCCCGGTTGGCAGCCGCACGGTATTTCCCAAGCTCTATCTCCACAATATCCCCCATCGCGGCCATCTCGTCGAGAACATTTATCACATCTATGCGGTTCGACGCGTGACTCGCCCCGATTCCGAACGCTATCTGCTTATAATTGAAACTCTGTTTGTTCTGCCGCTGCAGAAACTCCATGATCATTCGCGGCAGCTCCTTCTTGTGAATGCGTGCCGCCCTGTCGGTTTTTGGTTTATTGTTATTCATAGTTTCAGTAATTTCTATTTTGGGTTATGCTGATTCCCCCACAAAGGATATCGGGGATATTCAAGTCTTATCCAAAGTTATTGCCCCCTCTCACAGGATATTTGTACCCCACTTTGCAAATATACAACATTTTTTCAAATATTTTTGGTAGGCCAACGAGTTTTTATTTAATTTGTGCAAAGATTCCTCTGACCTTAAATTATAACAACCAAAACGGCATACATGGAAAGAAAAGCAATGATTATTGCGGCGTTTATGGCAGCGACAGGTTTCGTGGCCACCGCCGCCCCAGAGATCGAGAACCCCGATTCGACGGGATTTAAATTCACCGATGTAAAGGTCAACCCCCACGGTCCTGTCTACGACCAGAACAAGTCGGGCACATGCTGGGCTTTCTCGGGTCTCTCCACACTTGAGGACAATGTACTCCGCAAGACAGGCAAGGACGTGCACCTTTCGGAGATGTTCGTGGTTCGCAACGCATATATCGACAAGGCCAAGAAATACATGCGCATGGGAGGCAAGACCAATTTCGCGCAGGGAGGCAGCTTCTCGGACGTCACCGAGATGACCAGAAAATACGGCGCCATGCCCGAGGAGGCATACAAAGGATTGAATTACGGCGAAAAGAAACATTCCCATTACGAGATGGCCGACGCTATGGAAGCCTACCTCAACGCCGTTCTGAAACGCGGTGAGAAAAACAAGAAACTCACCACAGCGTGGCTCCCCGGCTTCATCGGTATTCTTGACGCCTATCTGGGCCCGGTGCCCGAGACATTCGTTTTCGAGGGCAAAACGTACACCCCGCTTGAGTTCTCGAAGGCTTTGGGAATCGAGCCCGAAAATTACGTCAACCTGACCAGTTTCACGCATCATCCCTTCTACGAGGATTTCCCCCTGGAGCTCGCCGACAACTGGCAGTGGACATATTCAAAGAACATGCCGCTGGACGAACTGATGCGCGCCCTGGACTATGCGTTGGAGCAGGGTTACACGGTATGCTGGGCCGCCGACGTCTCTGAAGGGGGCTTCAAATGGAAAAAGGGCTATGCTCTGCTCCCGGCCGCAAAGGGAGAAGGCGACATGACCGACACTGAATTGAGCCGGTGGGTGAAACTCAGCGACAAGGACCGCGAGGAGGAACGCTTCGACATCAAGGGTCCGGTGAAAGAGGAGGAAGTGACGCAAGAGAGCCGGCAGGAAGGTTTCGACAATTTCGAGACCACCGACGACCACGGTATGGTTATCGTGGGAGTCGCCACAGATCAGGAAGGCAACAAATACTACAAGGTGAAGAACTCCTGGGACACCAACCAGATCTACGACGGCTTCCTGTATGCAAGCGTTCCTTACGTCAAGGCCAAGACGATAGGACTTGGCATCCATAAGGACGCCGTTCCTTCGGATATCCTTAAGAAATTCCGGAAATAACTCATCCTCAGCGGGCTAAAACACAGCATACAAAGGATTGAATTACGGCGAAAAGAAACATTCCCATTACGAGATGGCCG
>USIY01000274.1 GCA_900554845.1 uncultured Bacteroidales bacterium
GCGTGGTTGAGGTGTGGACCCTGGAGTGCCGGGCGCGGTTGAAATGTCATGACGTGCAGACAGCCACGCTGTGGGTGGGACCAGCCGAGAAGGAGGCCGATGTGTTGCGCGAAAACCGTCGCCGTCGGCGTGAAGGGCGTCCGCAGATTACCATGAAACGCTCCATCGATGTGGTGTGGCACTGCCGGATGTTCGCTCCCGACGGCACGGTGCTCGATGAGTATGATTCTCCCCTCCCAACAGGGTGCCATCCGTTTGCGGTGAAGCTTTATCCGCTTGTCGACGGCGATGTGCATTCGCTTGTGGAGGATGTGATTGACCAGCAGCGCCATGTGAACCGGTTGCTGAGCGTGATGGACCGCATGCTCAGTTCAGCCGCCAAAGGGGTTCTGCTCTTTCCGGAAGGGTGCAAGTTTCCGGACTACACGTGGGAGGAGGTGGCGCGCCGTTGGGCCGACCCCGGAGGTGTCATTCCGTATCGTGCGCCGCGTGCCGGCGAGGCTGAGCCGCATCAGGTGGTGACCCCGATGGCCGACCTGGGTGTGCATCAGCTGCTGCAGACACAGATTGCTATGTTCGAGGATGTGTCGGGTGTGAGCCGTTCGTTCATGGGAAAGGCAGGGAGCGGCAATGTGGGCGCTGAGCGTTACAGCATGGAGGTGGAGAACGCCTCGGTGGCCGTGGGCGACCTGTTGAAAACTTTTTCACACTTTACCGGCGTGCGCGATGCCCTGATGCTCCGATGGTTGCAGGCCTATCCTGAATTCGGACAGGATTTGTTAAATTCAAATTAACACATGTGGGAATAAAAACTGCCCATGCATGGGCTTATCTTTGCAAGAGACTGTCTAACAAGTTTGAGCAGTCTCTTTTTATATTCTAAATGGCAAAAAAATAAGGCTTTCATACTGAAATTCAGTGCGAAAGCCTTTGTTATCCCATAGATTTTCAGTATATTTGTGTTGCGAATAAACAACTGATAATCATAGCACAACATGGCAAAGTTAGCGATAAAATCTGACAATAGGAAACAAAATCTGCTTCTTCCACCATCGCTGGATGAACTCGTGCCCGAAAACCACATGGTAAGGGTTGTTGATGCGGTCATAGACCGTCTTGACATCAGCGATATCCTCTCGACCTACCGGGGCGGAGGCAACAGTGCCTTTAATCCAAAGATGATGCTCAAGGTGCTGGTCTTCGCATATCTGAGCAATGTATACTCCTCGCGTCGCATCGAGGAACTTCTCAGGAGGGATATCTATTTCATGTGGCTTGCAGGCATGAAGCGTCCCGACTTCCGCACTATCAATTATTATCGAGGCAAACGGTTGAAGGAGGGCTTTGACGCAGTGTTTACCCAAGTGGTCAGGCTGCTCCATGAAGAAGGCTTTGTGTCGTTGAAAGTACAGTATATCGACGGGACTAAGATAGAATCGGTAGCCAACAAGTACACGTTCGTATGGCGCGGTTCGGTGGAGAAATACGATGCCCGACTCAAGGCGAAAACCGAGGCTTTGCTCAGACAGATAGAACAGAATCACGCTGTTGAGAATCAGGAGAATCCCGTGTCTGATGAACTTACGGCCGAAGAAGTTGCCAGAAGGGTCGGACGCATCAAGAAAAAGGTTGATGCGGATAACCTGAGCAAGGAAGAACGCAAAGCCCTAAGACAGATAGAGACGGACGCTGTGCCGAGGATGAACCGATATAAGGAGCAGCTCGAGACCATGGGTTCCCGCAACTCATACTCCAAGACCGACCCAGACGCCACGTTCATGCGCATGAAGGAGGACGCCATGCTCAACGGTCAGCTTAAACCCGGATATAATGTGCAGATATCCACTGAGAACCAGTTTATAACCAACTTCGGTATCTATCAGCGTCCTACCGATACCCTCACGATGATCAGCTATCTGGAATCGTTCAAGAACCGATACGGTATGCAAAGTGATGAAATCGTTGCCGACAGCGGCTACGGCTCGGAGGAGAACTACGAGTACATGTTCAGCAACGGTATGACGCCATATGTCAAATACAACATGTTCCATGTCGAGCAACGGCACGGCTACCGAAACAATCCTTTCAGAGTGTCAAACCTTTTCTACAATCCCTATGAAGACTTCTATGTCTGCTCGATGGGACAGAAAATGAAATTTGTCCGTCAGGAAAGGCGCTATACCGCAAGTGGTTACCAGCAGACGGTCAGTGTTTATAGAGCCAGTAGGTGCGAAGGTTGTCCGTTAAGAGGACAATGTCACAAATCAAAGCGAGACCGGCAAATAGAAGTAAACCATACCCTTGACGATTATAAAGCCAGAGCAAGAGAGCTTCTTACAAGTGAGCAAGGGTTGAAGCATAGGAGCAGGCGTCCTGTCGAACCGGAGGCAGTGTTCGGGCAGATAAAGGAATGCGGCAGGTTCAGACGACTCAGGCTAAAGGGGCTGACCGGAGCGAAAATCGATTTCGGTCTGAAAGCGCTTGCCCATAATATGAGGAAACTTGCCCGTGCATGGGCAAAATCCTCTTTTTGTGACAAATTTTTGTATTCTGAAACAGCGAAACGGCTTTATACAAACCCTCATTTAAACTTTTGCCCAAAGTTTATATCAGGTGTGGCAAATGCAGCCTAAATCTTCTGATTTTGCGTGTAAAAATAGAGACTGCCTAACTTTGGTTGTTAGACAGTCTCTTCCCCTTGGCTCAGGCGCTGAACGTCAGATAGATGATGTCATGCTAACGCGCTATGCCTGCTATCTTGTGGCACAAAACGGCGACCCACGCAAGTCAGAAATAGCCTTTGCTCAGAATTACTTCGCAGTCCAGACACGCCGGGCCGAAATCGTTCATCAGCGACTTCTTGATTATGAGCGTGTACAGGCTCGTGCCAAACTTGCCGAAACCGAGCATACCCTCTCCGGAGTGCTTTATGAACGTGGGGTGGATTCCAAAGGCTTCGCCAGCATCCGTCCCGAAGCCTTGCCTCCGGCCGAGGACGTGAAGAAAGTGGAGCGTCGTCTTAAATCAGACGAGAAGAAAATTCTCCCCAAGAAAAAGAAATGACCATAGTTTTAATCTTGGCAAACGCAAGACAAGATATTTGAACTCGATCATGACACTGATGGTGACGGACGCATTGATTTCCCATTGAAGTGCCATTCTTTGATTCAATTTCTTCAGACTATCAAGGAAGAGGTTTCTATGCCAGTTGTGGAGGTTGTTGGTTTTTCGGGATTTTTTGCGTAAGTTTGCCGGACATCTTAAATTGCAATTTATTATCAATGT
>USIY01000275.1 GCA_900554845.1 uncultured Bacteroidales bacterium
GTATATATGATGTTGGTCATGCTGCTGGTGGCGATGGTCCCGGCATACGGCCAGAAGCATGATAAGAAAAGCAAAGAGGAAATGCGTAAGGAGATACGGGATTTTAAGATCAAGTATCTCGCTCAGGAAATGGACCTTAATGAAGAACAGAAGGAAAAGTTCGTTCCTCTTTACGACAAAATGAGCGAAGAGCGCCGGGAACTTTACAAAAACGCGAGGGCTTTGGAACGCAAGGTCAGAAAGACCAAGAATGCTTCCGAGAGTGAATATGAGGCTGCCGCCAAAGCCATGACCGAGGCCAAGGCCCGCGATGTGGAGTTGGTAAAAAGATATGACGCTCAGTTTGCAAAATTTCTATCGGCCAAGCAAATATTCAAGATGAAAGAGGCCGAACAGGAATTTGACAGACGCATGCGTAAAATGAGACAACAACGCAAGGAGGTAAAGAAACAAAAGATGGAGAAAATGGCTGCCGCGCCAATGTCAAAATGATTTTTTTGATAAGATTCTAAATGAAAATACAAGCGGTAGTTTGTTAACATTGCATATGAATAACTAAGCCTATGAGTACATATTGCAAGATATTAAAGGCGGTCCTAACGATCGCCCTTTGTTTTTCGCTGACATTTCCGGCGGAAGCTGCAGGCAGCGAGTCCAAACGCGTAAAAAGGACAAGTCCTGTAACATTAAAAAACACACCGATGAAAAACAGTTTCGACACTCCTGATTTCGCGTATCCTAAGGATGTGGCAAAAAACGCCAAAGCGGAATATGACAAAGCGTTGGCCTCAGGCGACGGCCTTAACGCGCTTCGTGCCGCCATACAGTTGAATATCGCCGAGATTTCAATTGACGCCGAAGGGGATGTGAAGCAATCGATAGAGAGATATTCCGAGTTGGGAAAGAAACTGATGGCCCCATGGAATTCATTGGCGTATCTTCTGAAGGGAGACCTTTACTCGCAGATTTATGACTCTAACAGATGGAGTTTCGACAATCGTAAGATTCCTCTTGACAGTGTCCCTGAGAATATTCAGGAATGGAGCGGCGACATGTTTGCGGTCAAGACTATGGAGGCTGTACGTAATGCTATGGAGAGCGTAGGTCCTGCCGGAAAGAACGGACTCAAGGAAATAGCGGGTTTGCTCTACAAGGCGGAAGGGGCTGAAAAAGCCGGGATGACTGTGGAAGATTTCATAATTCTGAAAGGGGGGGATATAATTTCGTCCTATTGCAGGAATTATAATGGCGTGCCCTTGCGTTTCGGAAACAATACGCAAAGTATGTCGTTGCCTGAGCAATGTGCTGAATTACGGGGCTCATTGTTCGAGATCGGATTAAAGAACAGCGAGGCTGCGGGCAACATCGCCATGGCATCCGTATTTGCTTTCAGGAAATATCAGCTTATGTCATATCTGCCGGAGAGAAGAAAATTCCTTGATGAGTGTTTTGATAAATTCGGAGATACCGAATGGGGCGCGGATTTTGTGTATGAATACGCCGCGGATATTCAGAACCGTCCCGGAAAGGATGGCAAGGCCATAAGCAATGATGAATCCAATGCTCTTCGGCGCAAGGCATTGAACATTCTGACTGATTACAATAAGAAATATCCGGACGCACCCTCCTCTAATTCGCTTGTGAACGCCATAGCCAATTATCAGGAGCGGAGAGTCCGCGTAAATATGCCTGAAAAGCTGCTTCCTGCTTCGGAAGTGAAATGCGGATTGACAAGCACGAATGTCTATGACTACAAACTGTTGCTTTATAAGTTGCCGGATGTCATTGATGAATATGTACAATTCAAGGATTTAAGCTCCAAAGGGAAACTGGTGAGGACAATTCCTGTGAGCGTGACGGGGACCACTCCCGACATAATAAATGACACCGTGGCGATTCGGGGAATGGATCCGGGCAATTATGTCCTCTTGCCATCGGTCGACGGAACTCTTGCCGGAGTGATACGCGACAAGAATGATAAATATTCAGGCATGGATATGTTTCAGGTCACGGATATGGCGTATTTCATCGTCTCGGATGACAAGGGTAAGCGCTTGTTCATTGTCGACGCGCATAACCAACGGCCTTTGCAGGGAATAAAGGTGCGGATCGAGGAGAAAGTATATCGCGGTAAAGGCCAGGTATGGAATTTTGTCACTGACGCCGACGGAAGTGTGGCAATGCCTGACAAACAGACAGGCAATGTGATGTTCCGGGCTGTCCGGGGAGCAAGTTATGTTTCCAATCAGTTTTATGTATGGAGCAGAGGAAGCGAACAGACTGAATCAAATTATATCGGACAGGTGTTGTCTGACTTGTCAATATACAAACCCGGACAGAATCTTGGCTTTGTCGGAATCCTTGGTCTCAAGGATGGCCATAAATTAAGCGAAGTAAAGCGTAAGGACGTGATATTCCGGCTTTATAACGCCAATAACCAACAGGTTGACACATTGGCGGCAAAGACTGATGACAAAGGTCGGGCATCCGGAGAATTTACAATTCCTACAACCGGATTGCTCGGGGACTACCGGGTGCAGATGCTCGTAAAGGAGCCGAATGGCGAGGATAAGTGGATTGCAGCTTGCCAAATAAATGTGGCGGATTATAAATCGCCGACGTTTAAGGTGGTAACGGAGAAACTCGGTTCGCAATTCATTCTTGGAGATACCTTGAACGTAGTTGGAAAGGCAGTTACTTATTCCGGGATGCCGGTGACCGGAGGAAAAGTGGTTTATACCGTGAAATATACACCCTGGCGGTACTGGTGGGGAAGTGCCGATAATGACGCAGAATTCACCGGAAAGACAGAGACGGATTCAAACGGATCTTTCAATATTGAACTGCCCACAGAGACTATCCGTAACACCCCGTATGAACGCGGAGTGTTCGTCCTGACAGTCGCAGTGACCGACATGGCGGGAGAGACCCGTGAGGCTGAGCCTGTCCGTTTCTCTTTTGCCTCGGCCTATTCTCTAAATGCAGAAATAGACAATTTAATCCGGGTGGACGGCAATGCTTCAGACATTGTAATCGGCTCGATCAGACTGACGGACATGATCGGATATCCGGTGGACAAAGCAGTTTATTATTCTGTAAAGAATAAACGGGGTCTGGTTGCGGCCACCGGGAATCTTAAGCCCGGTGAGTTCAAGCTGGATGTTTCAAAAATGGCATCGGGAGAATACACCGTGTCATTTGCATTGAATCCTGAAATGAAGACCGAAGATGATCTTGATGTGACGGAATCCAGCTTCACTATAT
>USIY01000276.1 GCA_900554845.1 uncultured Bacteroidales bacterium
GCGCTGATGTCGCTGACAACTACCGACGCACCGGCACCCGCGAGTATTTCGCAGCATCCTTTGCCTATTCCGTCGCCGCCTCCGGTGACCACCGCCACCTTACCCGTGAGATCAAAAAGAGAGTCTATATCCATGAAAACTTGATTATAAAGTTCTTTATTTGCAAAACATGCCCAATCTATGTTATGTTCATGTTGAACGGCCATTGTTGGCGAGGAACGAATTTTTAAGCTAATTCATACCTTAATCAACATACGGAGGCTGATACGTATGGTAAGGCAACTTTCCAGCCGCCGTCCTATAGTGAAGAGGAGTCTTCCGAGTCTCCTTATCCGCTCATGGAGAGGAGGTTCTCCAAACCTCCGGCGAAACAGCACGCTTCCTATTATAAGCGGATATGCGCAATCTTAATCATAGATACACGACCCCGTAGGCGGTCGCGTATCTCCGTTTCCCGTCTTCACGTGTCTCTGTTATAATCTCAGAATAGAGTGTGTCAATTGGCCCACCCTCCGTTCCTCATTTACAAAACTCTAATCACAAGTCCGGGAATAAATCCAACTCTGACCTTCGCCCCATAAAATATAAGTAGGATACCGGGGCCTTGCGGCCCGATATGAGACCGGAGGTTTGGATAACCTCCTCTCCATAATACGGCCCGGCTGTCGGATAACAGGTCCGCGCTGGCGAAAAGGCACCCGATAATGCAGAGAAAGTAATTCCACTGCACACGACCTACACACGTGTTATTGATAAGAGGTTATCCAGGACCTTTTCGGTGTCAGCGGCACGGAACTCCAGAAGATCCGTGCCGCGATCGTCGGATTGCAAAATTTATGAGACTTCTTTTTTAAGTGGACACAATTATATAAATTTGCACTCACGTTTGTAATCAGTGACGACTTCATTAGCTTTGAAATGAAAATTGCTTTGAGAATACTGAAATGGCTGACAGCCGTTTTCTTCGGCAGTACCATCGCCATGGTCTTGATCTACCGGTTCGCTCCGGTATATTTAACTCCACTGATGGTTATCCGGGCCATTAATCCGAAAGGCAGCGATCGTCAGCAGGAACGGGAACGTCATTGGGAGCATGAATGGATATCGTTGTCGGAAATGTCTTCATGGATGCCCAAGGCTGTGGTGGCGAGTGAGGACGGCAATTTCTACAGTCACCACGGGTTCGACACAAAGGCAATACAGCAGGCTATAAAAGAGAGGCAGGAGGGAAAACGAGAACGTGGAGCAAGTACCATCAGCCAACAGACTGCCAAAAATGTTTTCCTATGGCCCGGTCACAGTTGGATAAGGAAGGGACTCGAGGCATATTTTACCGTTCTTATAGAGCTGATATGGCCCAAAGAACGGATTATGGAGGTATATCTTAATTCCATAGAAATGGGTGCGGGGATCTATGGTGTTGAAGCAGCCGCCAGACATTATTTTCACTGCGACGCCAGCCGGCTTTCCAAAAGGCAATGTGCGCTTATAGCCGTCAGTTTGCCCTCTCCTTTGAAGAGGGATCCGGCGAACCCGTCGGCGTATCTCTCACGCCGCGCGTCAACCATCATGAGATATATGTAGGGCGACATAATTTGGAGATGTGCTGTAAAAGTGATAACTTAGCGAGTAAATGTTAACCGTTAACAATAACGACAGATGAGAAACTTCATTTTGACTTTGGCGCTGGTTTCGGCAGTAGGCGCAATTGCTCAGGTTCCGGCCGATTTCGAGGTTCCTACTCCCAAGTACAGCAAGATTGTGACATGCACCGCCGACGGAGGTGTCAATGTCCGCAAGACACCTTCCACCACAGCGCCCAAGCTCGTGTACAATGCAGCCAATGTAGATAATTTCCAGATACCTTTGGCATATTATTCCTATTGGAGCACGGGAAAGACCGGCGGAGATATCCTCGCCACAACATTCTACGGCAACGGTCCGCTGGTGAAGGAAACAGCCGGTTGGTATGAAGTCGCCGATATCGGCGCTTATGACAAGAAGACGGAATCATTGACAAACGGATGGGTGTCGGCCAGATACTGTTCGTTGACCGATGTGGTTCCCATCACATCGCAGGTAATTGAGGAAAATCCTTGGTCATTGCGTTCAATAAACGGCGGACAGTACGTGATCTACGCCAACATAGACTTGATGGATGGCTTTGCGGAATTCTATGTAGGCAAGATTGTCAATGGGCAGTTGGTATGTCCCTATCAATTATATGTCAATACTTTTGAGAAAGTCGACGGCCCTACGACATTTGATAAATTTGACGAGAACTGTTATAACCTTCACATCAATGCCGCCGAATGTGATGACGAACTGGCGCCGTCGCTGCCTGTACTCAAGGACACCACTATACGTACAATACTCCAGAAGGCTCAGAAACTTCCCAAGCCTTTAGTTGTATATTATACCGGAAGCGAACTGGGAACCTATTGACGGTTGGATTCGGCAAACCGCCGATTTGCCGAACGGAGTTGGCGGCATTGCAGATGACATTACAACATCAATGAGCGATATGGACACCGATATAAAAATCATAGAATCTGATGGGGAGAATGAGATTATTCTCTATCAACCCGACGCCACCCTCTCGTTGGATGTCCGAGTGGAGAATGAGACGGTGTGGCTTAATCGAAATCAGATCGCATTATTGTTTGATAGGGATGTAAAAACTATCGGTAAGCATATCAATAATGCTCTTAAGGAAGAATTGGAGGATCTTTCAGTTGTCGCAAAATTTGCGACAACTGCCACCGATGGCAAGACATATCAAGTAGAATACTACAATATAGAAATGATCACCTCTGTCGGATATCGTGTAAAATCAAGACGTGGTGTTCAATTCCGCCAATGGGCAAACAAGGTCCTGAAAGATTATCTTTTGCGCGGTTACAGTGTCAATCAGCGTCTGTCATATATGGAAAACCGGATCGACCGCCGTCTTCTGGAGCATGATAAAAGGCTCGATGATCTGTCCGACAAGGTCGATTTCTTCATCCGCACCTCATTGCCTCCCCAAGAGGGCGTATTCTTCAACGGTCAGATATTCGACGCACACGAATTTATCTGCCGTCTTATCAAGAGCGCTAACAAACGGATCATTCTTATTGACAACTATGTCGATGAATCGGTATTGGTTCAACTCGATAACCGTAATGACAATGTTTCAGCACTCATATACACCGGAGAGATAAGCCGCACATTCCGTCAAAGTGTCAACAGGCATAACCGTCAGTATG
>USIY01000277.1 GCA_900554845.1 uncultured Bacteroidales bacterium
TTTTCATTAGGGTCGTCGAGCCGTGCCATGGCCTTCTCGGAACGGGCGCGTCGCTCGGCATCGAAGAAACTCATCAGCAGGTCGATCACGTCGCGTGTGCCGAGTATCTTTAGCTTGTGCGCGTCCTCGATGTCCATGATCTGGTAGCATATGTCGTCGGCCGCTTCCACCACGTACACCAGAGGATGGCGCACGAATCTTCCCTCCTCCGTTTCGGGGATGCCCAGGGTGCCGGCAACACGGCGGAAAATTTCATCCTCGCTCTCGAAGAATCCGAATTTTCCTTTTTTGCCGGCGTGCATCGAGGTGTAGGGATATTTCACCACTGACGCCAATGTGGAATACGTCATGGCCATTCCTCCGTGTCGCCGTCCCACGAACTGATGGGTCAGCAGTCGGAATGAATTTGCGTTGCCTTCGAAGTGTATGAGGTCGTTCCATTGTCTTTCCGACAGTTGGCCGCGAAATTCCTGTCCGGGCCCTTCGCTGAAAAATGTGGATATGGTTTTCTCTCCGGAATGTCCGAAAGGGGGATTGCCTAAGTCATGGCAAAGACATGCCGCTGACACGATGTCGCGTATATTGTCGAACGTTCCCGCCATGTCACCATGGCGCTGACGGAGTCCGAGGGCTATCTCGTTTCCCAGACTTCGGCCCACGGAGCTGACTTCCAGGGAGTGGGTAAGCCGGTTGTGTACGAATACGCTGCCCGGCAAAGGGAAGACCTGTGTCTTGTTCTGCAGTCTTCGGAACGGCGAGGAAAATATCAGCCTGTCATAGTCGCGCTGGAAATCGCTGCGGGTATGCACGCGCTCGTCGTGAAACTCTTCAAGTCCCAGACGGCGGTCGCTTATAAGCCGGTCCCAGCTCATTAGGGTATTCATGTCAGTTGGTTTTGCGTAGACGGAACGACGAATTCAGATAGGGTATCTGTATGTTCAGCATGTCGGGCGACTGAAATTCCGCTTTCGTCTCCGACTGTATAGGATTCCCTTCGGCATCGCGCCATTCGAGTGAGTACACGTTACGGAACGCCGTGGGAACCATCTCACCCTTGACAGTCCCCGGGATCCATGATTTTACGTTTTTCTCCGCGCCGGCAAGATATATCATGTCGTAGCCCCCTTTGTCATTGGCCACTATCGCCAGAGTGTAGTCTCCTCCGAGACGAAGTGTATTTTCGTCCAAAGTGCGGTCGAACAGCCTCCACGTCCCTTCAAGCGGATCGTCCGAATGATTCAGATAGCTTTTCAGCACATCGGGATTCGCTATGTATGAATTGTCACCGAGTCTGGGGTCGGCGCACTGCAGCCTCAGCCAGTCCAGTTCTATCAGTCCGGCGGGGCCGGTTTCGAAGAACAGCTCCGTTGGACTCAGGCTCCAGTTCCATTCCAGAACAGGATGGTATTCTCTTTCCCCGCCGGTAAGGCGCCATGCGTTTCCTTCGTGACTGAGTCGCCAGGAATTCCACCCCGTGTACCAGTCCACATGATCGCGGAGGCCTGTCTGAGCCAGAACGGAATCGCCATGGGTCACGGTCACACTCAGTGATTTCGGTCCGAGAGCCTCTCGGATGTCGTCGATTGTCTTGAAAGTGATGCGCAAAGAATCGTCGGTCTCGAAATTCCTGGCGATAAGCGCCCATGAGGGATTAAGCACACCGTCGTATTTCTTGCCGGATTTATTGTGGAGGTTGCGGGCGCGGAAGTTCAGTTCGAACTCGGGAGTGTTCAGGAACAAAGTCACCGGTTTTTCGTAGCAGACCGTAAGTTCCGGCTGGTGCGTCAGATCACCGAAACCCCGGCCGGAGTTCCAGTATTGAGGTTCGGCGGCGTTGGCGATTCCAGTTATTGAAGTGATGATTCCCACCACGCCGAAAAGACCGATGATGGATCCTGTTATCTTGTTGATAAGCCACATGGATCGCAGATTGAAATGGGCGCGGACCTTGTTGACACCTGCGGTCACGAGCCACCACCATCCCAAAGCTCCGAGGATGATGCAGACGAATCCGATGATGTACTGGTAGAACCGTATGTCCGGCAACAGAAAGTTGAAACGGGCGAACAGTCCGATTATCAGGAAGATTATCAAAGGATTGGACACGGTGAACAGGAATCCGTTTATTATGTCCCGTTTAGGCGATCCGGCGTCTTCGCCCGGTTTGCTGATACGCTTTGAAGGATTGGACATGAAGAGGTACACACCGAACGCTATCAGCACAAGGGAGCCGAGCAATTGTATGGTGTTCTGGTTTTCCTCAAGGAATTCCTCGATGAAACTCAGGCCGAATCCTGTTATCAGACAGTAGAAAAGGTCGGAGATGGCTGCCCCTACACCGGTATAAAACCCGGCTTTCCGGCCTTTCGCCAGAGTGCGTTGCACGCAGAGGATGCCCACAGGGCCCATGGGAGCGGAAATGATTATGCCTATCGCGAGACCGCGCCACAGCATGTAGAATATTCCGTCAAGCACTCCCATTTCCGGTTTGTTATCTGTTTGTGACTATATATCCGCCGGTTGTAATGTTGGCGGGGACGCAGGCGTAAATTCTCAGACCTGCATTTTCCGTCAGCGCGGGTCCCGAAACCGGTCTTCCACCGGCTTCAATCACATCGTACTGTGACTTGCATACGGGACATTGCGCCACTGGAAACGGGCGTCCTTCCACTGAGGTCATCGCTACGCGCACATCGCTTTTGCATTCCACAGGACAGGCCAGGTCATAAGCCAGAGGCACATTGGCTTCGGTTGAGAACGGATCAATTCCGCACACCAACAGCACGCCGCCGAATCCTGTCATCGTACGTTCGAGCCACGCGAAGTTCGAAGGCTCGCGCAATTCGCGGATAAAACGGCGCGTTTCGCCGAAATATGTCACTCCGTAGGTCTGCCAGCGGGATATGGGAGTTAGGTTGATGTTGACCGCCAGGT
This sequence comes from uncultured Bacteroidales bacterium, assembly GCA_900554845.1. GTDB lineage: Bacteria > Bacteroidota > Bacteroidia > Bacteroidales > Muribaculaceae > Lepagella. The sequence goes on from USIY01000277.1 coordinate 2,935, forward strand.
TCGGTATGCGCTCGGAGTCGATCGTGTTGCAGGAGAAAAGGCATGACAAAACGGTCGCCAGCACCGATAGGGCACCGGCGCGGGCGATGTTTTTCTTTTTCAATATGTGGCTGAGAAATCCCGCCATTATCGCGGGATTAGCGGCTTATGGCCCTCAGACTGTCGGCCACCTGCTTCACCAGATCGTTCATCGGGCCGTTGATCATCGGCTTGAGCATGGCCGGAATCTTGATGTCCACCTCCACGGTCACCTCGCAGGTCTCGGCGCTTGTGGACTGTATATGGGCCGACAGCGTGAGGGG
>USIY01000278.1 GCA_900554845.1 uncultured Bacteroidales bacterium
CCTCCTTATTATTTATATATGATGCAATTTCTATCAGTCGAGTTTCAGGACCGCGAGGAAGGCTTTCTGCGGGACCTCGACCGAACCGATGCGCTTCATACGCTTCTTTCCGGCCTTCTGCTTCTCCAGCAGCTTGCGCTTTCGTGAAATGTCACCTCCGTAACATTTGGCGGTAACGTCCTTACGCACGGCTTTGATTGTCTCTCTCGCTATGATCTTGGCTCCGATGGCCGCCTGAATCGCGATGTCGAACTGCTGACGGGGTATCAGTTCCTTCAGCTTTTCGCACATGCGGCGTCCGAACTTCACTGAGTTTGTTTCATGTGTCAATGTAGACAATGCGTCGACGCTCTCTCCGTTCAACAGGATATCCAGTTTAACAAGTTTAGACTCGCGGAAACCATTCAGATGATAATCGAAGCTGGCGTAACCTTTTGAAATGGACTTCAACTTGTCGTAGAAGTCGATCACGATCTCCCCGAGCGGCATGTCGAAAGTCAATTCCATGCGGTTGCCGGAAATGTACTCCTGCTTCACAAGCTCGCCGCGCTTGGCCAGACACAATGTCATGATGGGTCCGATGAAATCGGCCTGTGTGATAATGGTGGCACGGATATAGGGTTCCTCTATAAAATCAATCAGCGTAGCTTCCGGCAATCCGGAAGGATTATGGACCTCCGTGACATTGCCTTTCTTGTCATGAACGAGGTACGACACATTGGGGACAGTAGTGATGACGTCCATGTCGAACTCCCGTCCCAGACGCTCCTGGACAATCTCCATATGGAGCAGTCCCAGAAAGCCGCAACGGAAACCGAAACCCAAAGCCGCCGACGACTCCGGCTGGAATGTCAGCGAAGCATCGTTAAGCTGCAGTTTCTCAAGAGAGCTCCGCAGATTCTCGAAATCCTCGGTATCGATAGGATATACACCGGCGAACACCATAGGCTTCACTTCCTGAAAACCCTCTATGGCTTTGTCGCACGGATTGTCCACATGAGTAATGGTATCGCCCACACGCACCTCGCGACTTGTCTTGATTCCGGAGATAATATATCCCACATTACCCGCCGACAGTTGGGGACGCGGAGACATCTCCAGCTTCAGCACACCGATCTCATCGGCATGGTACTCCTTGCCCGTCGACACGAATTTCACGAAATCATCAGTCTTGATCGTTCCGTTGACAATCTTGAAATACGCTATGATTCCGCGGAAAGGATTGAAAACGGAGTCGAAAATCAAAGCCTGCAACGGAGCCTCGGGATCTCCCTTGGGAGCCGGCACGCGTTCCACTACGGCGCGGAGAATATCGTCGACACCCTCTCCGGTCTTGCCGCTTGCGCGGATGATGTCCGACCGGTCGCATCCGAGCAACTCAATGATCTCATCCTCCACCTCTTCCGGTTTGGCGCTGTCAAGATCGCACTTGTTGATGACCGGAATAATCTCCAGATCATTGTCGACAGCCATGTAGAGGTTTGATATAGTCTGAGCCTGGATGCCTTGCGAAGCGTCCACAACAAGCAGGGCACCCTCGCAGGCGGCTATGCTTCGCGACACCTCGTACGAGAAATCGACATGTCCCGGTGTGTCGATCAGATTCAACGCATAGTGTTCACCGTCCTGCTCATAATCCATCTGGATGGCGTGGCTCTTGATAGTGATGCCGCGCTCACGTTCCAGATCCATGTCATCGAGCACTTGCGCCTCCATATCCTTGGCGTCAACGGTCCGAGTACGCTCCAACAGGCGATCGGCCAGAGTAGACTTGCCATGGTCGATATGGGCGATGATACAGAAATTCCTAATGTTCTTCAATTATTATACCTTAAATTAAATAAAGCCGGCAGGCCCGGAAGCCTGCCGACACTATGGTTCATGATTATGCCAGCGGACAGCGAGGCTTGATCTGCTTGAAGAAATCGTTGCCCTTGTTGTCCACCAATATGAATGCAGGGAAGTCCTCTACCTCAATCTTCCATATGGCCTCCATTCCCAGTTCAGGATATTCAAGAAGCTCCACGTTCTTGATGGAGTTCTTGGCAAGAATGGCTGCGGGACCGCCTATGGATCCCAGATAGAAGCCGCCGTGTTTCTTACATGCGTCGGTAACCTGCTGGCTGCGGTTGCCTTTGGCGATCATCACCATCGAGCCTCCGGCGGCCTGGAACTGATCCACGTAAGGATCCATACGTCCGGCGGTAGTCGGTCCGAAAGAACCCGAAGGCATTCCTTCCGGCTTCTTGGCGGGTCCGGCGTAATAGATGGGATGGTCTTTCAGATACTGCGGCATCGGTTCGCCGGCGTCAAGACGTTCCTTTATCTTGGCGTGTGCTATGTCGCGGCCTACAATAATGGTGCCTTTCAAACTCAGACGGGTCGACACGGGATATTTGTCGAGAGTCTTCAGAATTTCCTCCATAGGCTGGTCGAGGTCGATCTTTACGACCTCGCCCTCTCCTGCAGTGCGGTATTCCTCGGGAATGAGCTCGGCGGGGAACGTGTCGAGTTTCTCCACAAACAGGCCGTCTTTGGTGATCTTCGCCTTCACATTACGGTCGGCCGAACAGCTGACGCCCATTCCTACCGGGCAGCTTGCGCCATGACGAGGCATACGGATCACACGGATATCGTGCGCGAAATATTTTCCGCCGAACTGCGCTCCCAGTCCAAGGCAGTGCGCGGCTTCAAGAAGCTCTTTCTCAAGCTCCACGTCACGGAATGCATGTCCGTATTCGTTGCCCTTGGTGGGAAGGTTGTCGTAATATTTAACACTGGCTTTCTTCACGGCTGCAAGATTGGCCTCTGCGGAAGTGCCTCCGATCACGAACGCGATGTGATAAGGAGGACATGCGGCGGTGCCCAATGTCTTCATCTTCTCAATAAGGAACGGAACCAATGTCTTCTTATTGAGGATGGCCTTTGTCTCCTGATAGAGATATGTCTTGTTGGCCGAGCCTCCTCCCTTTGCCACAAACAGGAAATTGTACTCCATGCCCTCGGTGGCGTGGATTTCGATCTGCGCGGGAAGGTTGCAGCCTGTGTTTACCTCGTCGTACATGTTCAGAGGTGCGTTCTGCGAGTAGCGCAGATTGTTCTCTGTGTAAGTTTTGTATACGCCGTAGCTGATTTTCTCCTCGTCGTCACATCCGGTCCAAACCTGCTGACCCTTGTACGCGGCGCAGATACTGGTGCCGGTGTCCTGACAGAAAGGC
>USIY01000279.1 GCA_900554845.1 uncultured Bacteroidales bacterium
CTATCTGCCGGATGACTTCGAAGATCGTGTTGCCCGTGGTGAAGAGTCTGTTTTCATCATGTACGAGACGACAAGTGCTTTCCTTTACTACCTTGCCATGCAGGAAGCTTCGGCCGCCTCCATGTTGGCGCTGAACGATGACTACCGGCCGGAGATGTTGGTATTCCTGCCTAAGGAGGCTACCACGAAGCTAGCCTCTGCCCAGGCAGTCGAGGTGGTCGGAACTGCCCTCTACAACCCGACTGAGGGTTATGGAACTTACCTGATTCCTTCGGTTCTGGTCGTGATCATCTTCCAGACGTTGATGATGGTGATCGCTATGATTAGTGGCGACGAACGGCATAGCGGCTTGATTGTCCGTTTTGCCGGCAATCCTGTGAACCTCTCTTTGGAACGGATGGCGCAGGTTGTGATCGGCAAGACATTTGTCTATGGTATGTTGTATGCGGTTTTCGCTTTGTTCCTATTAGGGTTGATCCCCTTGATGTTCGGCCTCCCAGATATCGGCAACCCGCTATATGTCATTATGCTGATGATTCCTTTCTTGTTGGCGACTAGTTTTTTCGGGCTTACGGCGTCCCTGTTCTTTACGGACTCCGATGCGCCGCTTCTGATGATCGCCTTCTTTTCTGTCGGCCTCATCTTTCTTTCCGGTGTCTCATACCCGATGGAACTGATGCCTTGGTATTGGAAATTGGTGCATTATCTCATCCCGGCAGCCCCGGCGACAATGGCCTATGTCAAGCTGAACTCGATGGGGGCTTCGATGAGCGAGATACAACCCGAATATATTATCTTGTGGGTACAGTGCATATTTTATTTTGTGACGGCATGTTTGGTTTATAGGTATAATATCCGGAAAGCGGTGGCAAAAGGTACTTCTCTGGTAATAACCGATGACTTTTCATCCCATAAGTCATAGCTTTTGCAGGTGTAACTGATAGCTTTTGTTGTCACCTTTTGCTTGTACCTTTTGTTTCATAAAGGTTTAAGAGATGAAGATAAGCTCATGTCCTCCTTCACTCTTACGAATTACCTTCACCATGTCTCGTCCTGATTTTGGTTGACTGTGTATTAAAAAAATCCTGTTATAGGTTGTCTATAAATGTAAAAAAAACAGACAATCCTTTCTTAATCCTAAAATAAGTTACCTTATCCTGTTTCACTACAGGACAGGGGGCTTTTCACAGCCAAACTCATCGGCCGGGGAGCGCCCAAGCGGCAAGGGGCAGGGCCACCTGTCCCGACGAGCGTTTCCGGTCTCTGTTCTATTTTGTTGCAAATATATCAGTTTGATCCTGTTCATAAAAGAATAGCTTGTTTACGTTTATAAATAGTTTTCCATTTTCTTTTTAAAGGCCCCTTCTTCGCATGCGCCTCTTCAGGTGTCAACATTTCCACACTACTGTGAGGGCGCCGGGTGTTATAAATATCGATCACTTTCCTCACTATATCCCGAGCCTGGCCGAGCGTTGTTATCATTTCTTTATTCAACCATTCTTCTTTTAATATTCCATTGACACGTTCAGCTATTGCATTCTCTCTGGGATCTCCGTTTTCTGTCATACTTATACGACATTTAATGCCTTGTAAAATTGAGATATAATCTTTGCTACAATATTGTACTCCTCTATCCGAATGATGGATCAGATCGCTTCCCGGGGGAAGTGTTTCCAAGGCCATATTCAACGCTTTTATCGGACCGGACATCTCCAGGGAATCCTCCAGGGCCCAACCGACAATCTTACGGGAGTATGCATCTGTGAGCAAACTCAAATAATAGAATCTCCCTTCGACATTGCGGACATAAGTGATATCAGCTACATATAACTGATTGGCTGATAGCGGATCATAATCTTTTATCAGATTTGGATACTTATGAAAACGGTTCCATGACAGAGTTGTTACCGGCCGATAAACCCTGGAATGTCTGATCAACAAACCATTGTCGCGTAGCAAGTCAAAAAACTTATCGCGCCCTATATCCAAATCAGGATGTATCTTGGTTTTTAGGATATGATACAACTTACGACCACCTAAAACCGGTTGGTCCTGACGCAGGCTGTTTACCATTTTAAGGATTATTTCCTCACACAACAATTCCGATTGTAACTGTTTTTCTCTCTTATAATAGGCTTGCTTGCTATACCCAAACAACGAACAACAATCAGGGATACTTATTTCCGGCTGATTGTCATGAAGCCTTTTCACTGCTTGGTGCCAGAGTTTTTTCGGATATCGATGTTATAGTGTTCATTGGCTAGTTCTATTAGGATTTCCATCGCACGGCGATGAGCTTGCTCATGCTTCAGTTCCTTCTCTTTATCCTTTAACTCCAACTCTTTTTGTTTGAGGGCGCGTTCCAGTTCTTTGATCCGTTTGGAAAGATCCGATTCGTTTTCTGTCATTTTTATTGATCGCTTTTTGAGTTTCAGTGGTTTTATTGACACTGATGATTGTCTTTTTGCCTCAAATTTACGAATCCAATGCGATATTACCGTAGGGTCGCTTATGGAATATTTAAAGGCGATCTCTTTACGGCTTACTCCTAAGCGATATTCACCTATAGCTGCTAGGCGAATCTCCAAAGGATAAGGTTCACCCTTGCGACGAGTCAATGACTTCTCTTTTTTCATCTTTGTTGACTTTTATGAAGTCAACCTATTTCAGGACGAGACAGTTTGTTTATCAACGCACCAATCATCCATCTTAGATGAATTTTCTTTTCGTTGAGAAAGTATGTTGTATTCCCCATCAGGATAAACAATAAGAGACCCATAAACCCATTCGGTTGATTTAGTTATACGCCCTCTGAATTTGATTTTCCGGTTCATAATTATGCTAATTGTTTGATTTTACGATTGTATATTTCTTCACATAGTGCTTCGCACCACTTCCTGGCAATAGTCACTTCAACTGCGTTGCCGATGAATTTCTTTTGGTCTGCCTGTGTGCCAATAAGTTCGTAGTCTTTCGGGAAACCCATTATCAGCTTCAGTTCATCAATCTTCAGCATACGCATAGTGATGTCTATGATGTTGTAAAGTGCCATAAATTCTTTGATTTTGACAGTCATAGGACTGTCTGTTTCATAGACTTCAATAGCGACTTCGCCGGTTTCAGTCGTGACAAGATATGGCGGCATTTTATCCATTCTTGCGATG
>USIY01000280.1 GCA_900554845.1 uncultured Bacteroidales bacterium
CGCTCTGCGGAACAACCGTGACTACATTTTTCTCTGTATCTTCGTCAGTGTCGTCCGGCGCCGGACTCCGCACTGTCTTTCCGTTCCCGGTCTTGTTCTGGGTCTTGTTTCCCTTTCCCCGGAACATCCATGTGACGAAAGCGAGATAGACAAAGGCGCAAATAATCAGGATTGATGCTGTGTTCATAGGCGCGTCTTTTTCTTACCCTTCTCCATAAGGGCATTGAGTATGTCGGCGTTGCCCTTCAGATGATCAAGAAGAATCCGTGTTACATACACTCCGATTGTCAGCCCTTCCACATCGAGTAGCGGCACGGTCATTTTGAGTCTGTCAACCAGCTCACGGGGAACGAATATTCCTTTTCTCGCCCCGACTTCTCCCGGTTCCAGAAACAGTGATCGGTAGGAATCCGTCTCTTTTGCGGATACTGCGGCGGATTTTTTATTTGTCGCAGCGGCGCTATTGTTTTCAGTTGCCATATCTTTCAGAATTTTAATGAATCGTTGAACATCCTTTTTATGATGTCGTCATATTCCTTGAAATGCTGTTCCAGCACATTGTTGACATATTCCGTAATGGAGCCTCCATCGGAGAAGAAAAGCATCATCTTCTGCATTTTGAGCTTGAACTCCTCGCTTATGTACACCTGTTTCCCTTTGCGGCTTATGCGCCGGTACTTATTTTTCAGGATAAAACTCTCCATATATTCAAGTTCCCGATTGGACAGCGGCGTGCTGTCGGCCACGGTCTTGTCGGACGCCGCTTTTTCGGAAGAAACCGATGCTTCGGACGGCGCCGGAATTTCGGACGCGGCTGTCGTGTGCGATGCGTTTTCCTCGTATCTTTCAAGGAACTTGTCGGGATCAAAGCCTTGTTCTCTTTTCCTTGCCATAATCAGTCCGGTTCTATGGTTGCCAGAATCTCGTCCACCAGTTCCGGGAGCTGACTGTTACGCAGAAGGCTCTTGTCCGGAGGCATGAACGTGGAGCGGAATATCCCGCAGCGCCCCGATGTATCGCCGTCTTTGGTAAACTTCACGCTCATGGGAAGAATGGTGTCAAGCGATTCGATGCACAACGAGGCCACATAACGGTTGATGATCTGACAGAGGTTGTTGCGGTCTTTCGGCTGCACCTTGTTCCAGACAAGGAACATCCCCTTGACATTGGCGCCTTCCTTGAAGAGCATCTGTTCGTTCACGTTGTGGGCGAATCCTATTGAACTTTTGAGATCCCCGGTCTCCGGAGTAATCGGCACGAAAAGATAATCCATCGCGGCCAGAAGGTTCACCAGTTCGCGGTCGTTGACCGTACCGGTGATGTCGAAGAATACATATTCGGGCGGTTCCCCTTCCTGAATCGCTTTCTCCGCATGGTCCAAAGCTGTTGCGGGAGAGCATTTGATAATTTCATAGGCATCTCCACGGAAGTTTTCCATGAATCTGGCGAAACGCCTTTTGACAACGGGATTCTCCCGTATCAGCAGCTTGTCCTTCTCGCGGTACTCGACCATGCTGTGCTGTCTGGGGTCACAGTCGAGAGCCAGCACCCTCTTTCCGAGGACATAGTGCAGGTAGCTTGCGACAAGTGTCGTAAGGGTGGATTTGCCGGCTCCCCCTTTCTGTGTGGCGAAAGCCACATAAATCGGGTCTTGCATTTATAGTAGGTAGGATTGGGTAATGTAATACGGCATCAGCCGTGCGGCACTTTTCCCGTGCCTTGTGGAATGTCCGGCTTGATAACCATGTCCGGCTTATCCGTGGAGTGAACTGAAAATCGCCAGCCCGTTCACTCCGGCATACAATCAATAAGAGGTCTGCAATCAGTTAGTACATCAATACATCAATACATCAATACGTCAATACGTCAGTATTTCCTTACGTCAGTACATCAGTACGTTCATGCGTCTGACTGTTCAGCCATTCAGATGTTCATACGGTCATACTTCCGTATTTCCGTTTGTTCAGGCATACATCTGAATGAACTGCCATTGTGCCGACCTTCAATACACACAGAAACACATTCATTCATCTGTCCACTCGTAAGGAAGTATGAACTTACTGCCATAATCATGACCGGATGGAGGTACAGCCGGGAGTCTGTTCATCTTTAATTTCATATTTATGTCCGCATGACCTTTCAGCCATAAGGATGACTTTCAGCACATCCTTCCGTCGGAGTGGATGACCTGCCGTTTGACTGACCGGAACTGCAATCATAACGACGGTCATTCAGAAAAAGATTTATAGTTTTCCGAAAGTGCCGACGATTGCCACCCTCGGCAAACCAAAAACTCCCGATTTTGTTACGCAGATACACACAACACATTCCTCAGACACGCTTTTCAGCCGCGCCGGGGATCCGTTTTTCTCATCGCAACCCCTCATGTCGGCTGATTGATCCTTACAATTCCGGGATTCCATCACAAGCGCACGGACACATTCGCTTCATCTGATTTTTACTGATTTACGATGCCAACATTGGCATGGCAAGGTATGTGATGTGCTGCACCAAATGGAATTTGCAGCACATCACCCTTGCCAAGCGAGCTTGGGTTGGGATGGCTCCGAAGTCGCCCTCCCCATTCTCGATTCTGCGCTCCGCAGATTTGATTACCCTTTTTATTGCACGACTTATGACTGATAATAGAAAGAGGGCCGGCAGAAAACCGAAAGCCGACACCACCGTTTTCAGATGTTCCGTCAATTTCACAGCCACCGAACAGGCCACACTGATGTCGATGTATGATAAGGTTCAGGTCGAATCCATGTCGGCGTTCATCAAGATGGTGCTGTTTGAAAAGCCGTTCAAGGTCTTTTATGTGGACGAGAACACACGGGTGTTCATAGATAAATTATCCTCACTTAATTCCCTTTACCGTACTGTCGGCGTCGAATACGCCTTGATTGTAAAGACGCTGAGGGAGAATTTCAATGAGAGAAAGGCGATGAAAGCACTGTATAATCTGGAACAGAAAACTACCGAGCTGGTAAGAATCAGCATGGAGATAGTCTCGCTGGCCCGGCAATTCGATGAAGCATGGTCGCAAAAATCTCGTTAGGCAACTCCCTTTACGGCGCAATCTGCTACAATGGGGAGAGTGCGTCCGTAATGGTCGCATAACAAATACCTCTTTGGCAAGAGGTTAGAT
>USIY01000281.1 GCA_900554845.1 uncultured Bacteroidales bacterium
ATTATACCGGTAAGCACATCGCCGGCGCCCGCCGTGGCCATACCGGGGTTTCCGGTCCGGTTGAAATATACGCGACCCGTGGGACGAACAACAGCCGTGTAATGTCCTTTCAGCACTATTATCAGATTATATTGCCGCGCCATCTCTATGGCAGTCTGCAGTCTCGCTTCATCACTGTGATGCTCGCCGAACATTCTGTCGAACTCCCCCACATGAGGGGTGAGTATGGTCTTTGCCGGAACAAAAGTCAGCAGCGCAGGACGTATGGATATGCAATTCAAGGCATCGGCATCAAGAACCATAGGCATCGTGGCATGCTGAAGCAGATCCTGTAGTGCTTCGATAGTGGCGTCCTGTGTGCCTATCCCCGGCCCCGCAACCACTGCCTGATGATTATGGTGGATCTTCATGTCCGTGATGAAATGCTCGTTTCTATCCGGCTCAAACATCGCTTCCGGGAATGCCGTCTGTACGATAGGCATTCCACAATGCGCAGAATGTACGGTCACCAGACCTCCGCCGGACTTCAACACAGACATGGCGCACATCACCGCCGCACCCATCATGCCGTAACTCCCCGCGAATAGCAACGTAGATCCGTAATCCCTTTTGCCGCTGAACGGATCACGCTCGTGAAGCAAGGGAGCGACATTGCGCTCATCAATCACGTAATAATCCGTTTTCTGATTCTTGATCGCTTTATAGTCCAAGTCGATGTCAAGCAATTTCCAATCGCCTAAAATGGGGGCGTTCTCACGGAAAAAGAAGGACAAGCGAGGCAACTGGAAAGCAAGCGTTACGTTGGCGTGCACCACATCGCGAGAACTTACCTGCGAGTTCCATTCTCCGAAAAGTCCAGACGGAAGATCTATGGATACCACAAACGCGCCCGACTCGTTGACATAACGCGCCACCGAAACAAACCCTCCTTGCAACGGCTGCTTCAGACCGGACCCGAAAAGTCCGTCGATCACAACATCATCCTGACAGAGATAGGGTGGTGTAAATTCCCGACTTACCTCAGTATAGTCCACACCGTCTATCATTATCAGTTTCTTTCGTTCCTCATCGCAATCATGGCTGAGTTTGCCGGTCACATTGAACAGAAACACTTCTACACGCCGATATCCTTGCTCAATAAGCATCCGCGCCGTCGCCAACGCGTCGCCGCCATTGTTGCCCGGACCTGCAAGTACCACAAATCGCTGGCTCGGAAGGAAACGACTAACCAATTCCACACTCACCTGGCCCGCGGCTCGCTCCATCAGATCTATCGAACTGATTTTCTGCTCCTCACATGTTGCAACATCAACCTCATGTATGCTTTGGGAATTTAATATCTTCATCTATCGTCTGATTTCAAGCTACAAATTTAACAAACCCTCGTCACAATTACAAATCAATAAACCGGATAGTTCACAAAATTCCTTGTCGCCTTATTTAATCATCATTGAGAATGATTCATTTAATAAAGGCCGGTTATCATCGTTTCTTAATTAGATGCCGGAAATCAATGGGGTATATAGCGAATCATGTCATCTCTTTTATATACCGACATTGTTTTCTCAACATGCTTAATGATTCATCATAATATGCGCATTCTTTTCTTAGGCGATTACTCCAATCTTCATTCCTGTCTGGCACAACGCCTCAGGGAAGATGGACATGACGTCACTGTCGTATCGGACGGCGGAAGATATATGGAAACAGCATATGACATTCTGCTGGATCGGACCCCAGGGAAACTCGGCGCCATAAAGTATCTCTGTCATGTCAGCAGGTTGATACCAAAAATCAAGGACTATGACGTGGTGCAGCTTATCAATCCCCATTTCCTCTCCTTGCGTCCGGAAAAAATACGTTATTTCTTCGACATCCTTCGCAAGCAAAACCGATCGATATTTCTGACTCTCGCCGGCAATGACTATTATTTCGTCAAGGCTTGTCTTGACGGCGAAATGTTCAAGTTTTCCGAGTTCAAGAGTGGGAAAGAGGAAACAGAATATGAATCTATGACAAAACTCGGGGCCCGCTGGATCGCCCCCGGAATGAAAGAGCATTGTGACTATATTTATTCCAACATAGACGGCGCTGTTTCGATCCTCCCGGAATACGACATGGCCGCACGCCCCTATTTAGGCGACAGACTTGCCTTTGCCAATATCCCGGTGAATTTGTCGTCCGTACCTTACAAGGATCTGGACTTCAATCGCAAAATTCAGATTTTCATAGGCTTGCGCGGAGGTATGGAAATTCAGAAAGGCACAGCAAGGATGTTGGAATTATGCCGTTGTCTTGAAAAGGAAAACCCGGACACATGCGAGGTGGTCGAGGCCCGCAATATTCCTCTCAAGGAATATCTTGAAAGAATGTCCCGGAGCCATATTGTTTTGGACCAACTTTATTCTTACTCGCCCGGCACAAACGGACTGCAGGCCATGGCCCTCGGCAAGGCCACGGGCACAGGAGCCCAGCCCGAGTATTACGAGTATATACATGAGCAGGATAAAGAAGCGATTCTTCCTCTTTCTCCCTTGATATCCGACGATGAATGGATGGAGCGGCTCAGGACTCTCATACACAACCCCGACAAGATGTCTTTCATGGGACGCGAGGGACGACGCATTGTCGAGACATATAACTCAGACGTAACAGTCGCTGGTAAATTCTTGAAACATTGGCACAAGATCCTGAAATAGCAAAGCACGACGGCAACGAGAACAGTTACCGCAGCATTCTTAAAGGCACGTCGCTTCTGGGCGGCGTGCAGGTGCTTCAGATTCTTGTGAATCTTGTCCGCGGCAAGTTCGTCGCAATGTTTCTCGGACCCGAAGGAATGGGCATATCTTCTCTTTTCACATCTTCCTGCAACACCCTCACCCAATTCTCCTCAGTGGGTCTGAATCTTGCGATAGTAAAGGACGTTGCCGCATCCGATAAAGCGACATCAAATCATGTATTGGCGGTGGCTATGAAGCTGACGCAGCTCACCGCGGTATCGGGAGCGCTGTGCTGTGCGCTTTTAAGCCCTTTGCTGAGCAGGATAACATTCGGTTCGGACGCATACTCGTGGCAGTTTGTGCTTCTGTCGTTGGCTGTATACCTCGCGGTGTCGGGCAACGGCAAGCTGGCAGTGCTGCAAGG
>USIY01000282.1 GCA_900554845.1 uncultured Bacteroidales bacterium
GCGGCCGCAAGCTCATCGTATGCCTTCATCACCGTTCGGGGATTCACGCCTATCTGCACTGCCAGATCCTTGGTGGACGGTATTCGGTCGCCGGGATGCCATCGCCCTGCCATGATGTTCTGGCTGCAATAGTCGGTGACCTGGGCCGATATGGGTCTGCTTTCGTTAAATTCCATATCTCATCAACACTGACGCCGTTTAAAATCTTTTATGAAGAAACATAGACACGTCACCCATACAAGCGCCAATATAGGCGTTAAAACCGTAAATGTCCATGACATGTCCGTGACCATATGTGTGATAAAGTCCTGCTGTGCGACCTGGAGGCCAAGTTCTTTAAATGCATTCAATCCAATTAAAAGGCCTGTCAGGAACGACGGAGCCACAAACGTTATCAATGAAAAGCATATCGCCTTGAGGAATGCGCTCCTTCGCGCCGTCGTGGCAGTCCACATACAAACCATGGATGCAACAAGCATCATCAGATAGGAAAATATCTGTGCGGTAATGAAAAAATACACCGGGTCGTTTATTCCGATCACATTCATCACCAGATGAAACGGATTCTCATCGACCAGCCACATGATTAACGAACATGGAACTACCGTCACCAAAGGCAACACCAACAAATTAAAAATCAACAGGAACGTCAATTTTTCAGAATTTCGCGCCGGTAAGCCCACCCTCATCTGATGACCTCCCTTTTTCCCGAAAACGGCAGATCCGAATATGCACAAATATGTGGTGAGACCGGTGATTTGCATCACCGCGTAATCATTGTACACCCTGTAAAAACTTACCGCCGTCAACCCTACGACTATACTTATAATCAAGAACATCAACAGCTTCAAACGCAACAACGGCCACCAATAGCGGACAATCATCCCCACACGGTGCCAACTGAAGCGATCCACGACATCACCGGCAGGCGCCAGTGTATTCATTTCGTTATCTTGCATCTTCAAAAGGTATTTTAGTGTTGAGAATATCTATGATCAGACCGGAGGCGGGACTGTGCAGAGCGCTATAGAGCAATCTGTAATCAATGTTACCCTCTCCGATGCCGCGTTCCTCGGCAAGTTCCAACGGCAAGATGCTGCGGAACAGTCCTGAATTCCATTCGCTGAATAGTGCGCCGGGTATTTCTGAATAACTGTTGGCAAAAGCCAGTCGATCAAGTATGTCGTCGGCAAGAGCGGAAAGTTTCAGATTTCCCGACTGCAGAACCGTTACCCCGTCATAGAGGCTCAGCAAGTCACTGATAGTATGTGTCGAAACTATTATTATTTTGTCCGGGGTAACAGCACCGGCTATCATTCGCACAAGTTTATCCTTGCTTTCTATATCCAGGCCGTTGGCCGGTTCGTCAAGAAGCAATACATCGGTGTTCAGACTCAATGCATAAGCCAACATTGCCTTTTGACGGTTACCCATCGACATGTTGCTTAGCTTCTGCTTGGAATCGATATTGAAAGTGCGTAGATTTTCATAAAGTGCCTGTTCGTCGAAATTCGGAAAGAAACAGGCATGGACATTTTTCATTGTGGCGATATCGCGCAGAAAGGTATCGGTGTCATGCCCGAGATAAAACACCTTGTTCAATGCCGATGACACACGTGTCGCAGGATTCTCCCCGTCTATTTCAACATTTCCGGATGTTGGAATCAATAATCCGGATATGCACTTCATCATCGTGGTCTTTCCGGCTCCATTCTCCCCCAGCAACAAGTGAATTCCGGGTCCTATGGTCATCGAGATGTCTGCAAGAGCTGTCATCCCTTTGTGATGATACCTATACTCCAGATCGTTTATTTCAATCATAAACTGATAAATTATCTTTTTATAATGAATTTTAAAGTGTAGTGGTGTATTCCACTACACTGCTACAAAATTATAACAAATTTTCCATCATACAAAATAATTCGCAAAATTTTCTCATTTTACTGTTGTAAAAGAATAAAGAAAGCGCATTATGAAGATAATTTACAACAACATTATTCCGTTCGGACGATTTTTCGCCATTAATTTGTTCGGCGTAGTTTTCGTAAAGGGCAAAAAAGGCGATTTTGAGCAAACTGATTGGAATCATGAGATGATCCACACCGCCCAGATGAAAGAATTGTGGTACCTCCCCTTCTACATAATATATGTTTTGGAATGGTTCATACGACTGTTCGGCAAAGGTAACGCATATAGCAATATCTCTTTTGAACGGGAAGCATACTTCCACGAATACAATGATGAATACCTGTCTGAACGACCCCGTTTCGCCCAATGGCGTTCCAAGAAAAAGTGGTACGGCAAATGAACCATTGATTAAACTTAGTCACAATTTTACATGTACAATATTGAGATCGTCATAAATGCCATAGGCAACTGCATATCCGACTGGCTGTTGATACCTCTGCTGCTGATGGCGGCGATTTGGTTCACCATCCGCACAAGAGGAGTACAGTTCGGCATGGCAGGAGAAATGTGCCGTCTGTTGGTGGGCAGAGAACCCGGGCGCAAAGGACCTGATACGGTCACTCCTCTTCAGGCATTCATGGTGTCCATCGCAAGCCGGGTGGGTACCGGCAATCTTGCCGGAGTGGCGACTGCGATCGTGTTGGGAGGACCGGGAGCGGTGTTCTGGATGTGGGCCATCGCTTTGGTCGGCGCCGCCTCTGCATTCGTTGAAAGCACCTTGGCGCAGCTATTTAAAGTACGCGACGGCAATGGCGGATTTCGCGGAGGTCCCGCTTATTATATATTGCATGGCATTGGGTCAAAGACCTGGGCGGGGACTTTCGCCGTTCTTATAGCCATAACTTTCGGATTGGCCTATAATTCTGTGCAAAGCAATACGATAGCGGAGGCCTTCGGCACATCATGGGGCATACCCGCATGGGCGTCGGCCGTTGGCGTCACGATCCTCTCGATGTCCATTATTTGCGGAGGCTTGCGGAGCATAGCCAGGTTCAGCCAGTGGGTAGTGCCTATTATGGCTGTCAGTTATATCATAGTGGCGCTTGTTATTATTGCGATGAACATCACCTCTCTGCCACATGTGTTCGGCATGATATTCGCGGAAGCTTTCGGAATAGAACAGGGCTTGGCGGGAGGTGTCGGCGCCGCGATGGCCATGGGTATACGC
>USIY01000283.1 GCA_900554845.1 uncultured Bacteroidales bacterium
TTGTATGGGCGTATCTCGTTGGTGAACATAAAGATATAAATATTAAACCGATAAGGATTCTGAAACATGGAAGAAAGGCAAAGTCGCTTGTCAAGTATGGTTTGGAGGAGATTGCGACCATACTTCTGCGTCCTGCTTATACCCCAAAATTCGATGTTTTCAAATTTTTGTTCGTACTTAAGTGTAGTATTATAAATGACTAATTAAGGACAGCCATTGAGTGAAGAAGTGTATCACGGCGTATTACTAATGATAATACGTATTGATATGGTGGCTAAATTTGCAACAAATGTTACTTTTTCATAATTTTGCACCATGAAACAACTTATGACGGTCCTTGGATTTCTTGTCGCGGTTCTTCCCTTGTTCGGGGCGGTGGAATTGCGTCTGTTGTCGAAACCCGAAGGATTGAGCGACGGTCAGGTCAAAGTGTTGTTTCAGGACTCTACCGGTTATATGTGGATAGGCACGCAAAGGGCTGTGGACCGTTTTGACGGCAACAATATCCGCACTTATCTGTTTCCAGATGACGATGGCAATAATTCAGTGCGGGACATTACCGAGCTTCGCCGTGACGAGATATATGTAGGCAGCAGCAGGGGACTGTTTGTCATTGACAAGGAACTGAATGGCCTAAGACAGATATATCCGGACAAATTCAATGTCCCTGTGAACACTCTCGCCGACGACGGACACAGATTTCTATATGCCGGAACGGACAACGGTATCTATATTTATGATGTGGTGAAAGGCACTCTGAAACAACAGCTTTTGGGCCATGATGTGCTTTCGCAGGACAATTCTGTGCGCGCCGTCTTTCACAGCGCTACGCTCGGGCTGTGGGCGGCTTCGGCCCATGACCTGTATTATGTTGATCCTCTAAAGGAGCGTATTCAGAATTTCAAACTCCCGTCCTCCGTCACCGTGACAAGAATGGCTGAATATCAAGGGATGCTGTATATAGGCACCCGAGGAGGAGGTGTGATCCCGTTCGATATGGTCAGACATAAGTTTCTGACACCTCTACATTTCGGCAACGACATCATTACATCCGTATGTCCGGACGGCCTCGGTCTCTTGCTTGTGGCGACCGACGGAGAAGGATTCTATGAATATGACGTCAAAAACGGTTCGATGATCAACCATATAACCGCTGATCCAGGTTCCGCAATGCCGTTGCACAGCAATTCCATCTATTCAATGTATGTGGATGCCGCAAAGCAGTCCATAATGCTCGGCTATTATCAGCATGGGTTGGAATATATGACTCATCGCGACCATCTGTTCAACATATACAGTTATCCCGAATTTATCGACACGCATAAACTTGCGGTCCGTGCGTTGGCCATAGACGGAAGTGTGAAAGTGATCGGAACCCGACAGGGTTTGTATTA
The DNA here is from genome assembly GCA_900554845.1 of uncultured Bacteroidales bacterium. Taxonomy (GTDB): domain Bacteria; phylum Bacteroidota; class Bacteroidia; order Bacteroidales; family Muribaculaceae; genus Lepagella. The sequence goes on from USIY01000283.1 coordinate 1,395, forward strand.
TGTGGACGAGTCGACCGGACGCACCGCAAAATTCATAAAGCCTCAGATCCGCAGCAATCTTATATTCTGCATTTATAAATACGGAGGGCGTTATTACGTCGGGACCTATGAGGGAGGCATGTACATTCTTGATCCCAATACGCTTCATCTGACGGGCTATGACGCGGGCGGGGCGATTACCGCCACGTCCACTGTATTTGACATGAAGAGCGATTCATCGGGAACGCTGTGGATCGGAACTTCCGACGGAATAGTGAGAATTCAAGGAAACGAGGTGACTAAACTGACATCGTTGAATTCGCAGTTGCCGAAGGGGAATGTTTACGATGTGTTTTTCGACAGCCGCGGCAGAGGCTGGTTCAGTACAGAAACAGGGTTGGCGATTTGGAACGGCAAAGAGCTTCATGCCGACAAATTCCCGAAGGATTTTGTAAATAAACAGAAGATCCGTGACATATTCGAGGATTCTGAGCATAATCTTTATTTTGCGCCGGACCGCGGACGGATGTTCAGATCCGACATAGACCTCAGACAGTACAGCTACATCAATTATGGCGCCGATGACGACAATTCGATGGTGACTTTCATAATAGAGGATAAGGAAGGATGGCTATGGCTCGGCACCGACAAAGGGGTGGTGCGGTATGACAAGCACAACCGGTCGCGTACGTTCAACAACGCCGACGGCATCGCCAATCTTGTCTTTACACTTTGTCCGGCTCTGACCGACAGCCATGGAGACATATGGATGGGCAACTCCCAAGGCCTGCTGCAATTGGATTTTGATCATTTCAACAACATCCAGTCCGGATTCAGCAATCCGTTGGTGATATCCGACATCCAGACTCATGGAAAGAGCATCATCAACAGGCTCGAACATACGCCGAAAGGTCCTTATAAGCTTACTTTGGAAAGCGACGAGAACGAGCTTCGGGTTTATACTGCCAATCTACGGTATGTGAGGCCGGAATATTATACGGTTGAATATATGCTTGAGGGGGGGTGTGGATGAAAAATGGCATCAGGCCGACGGCAGTCGTCCGATAGAGCTTTATGAACTGCCCATCGGCACGCGCACGCTTCATATCCGCAAGCCGGGTGATCCGGACACGGATGTGGAGATAATCATTCAAAAGCACAGCAGCAAGCTTGTGTTGGCTATTGAAATCATAGGAGTCCTGTTTGTGATCACATGTGTACTTGCCCTGGTGAATTTTATACGGCGTCGTCGTGAACGGAAAGAGATTGAGCATGAACGTGAGGAAATGCTCGCGCAGTTGTCGTCCGACAATATCGAGAATCCGACCATTGAGCGCGTCAGCTACAAAACCAGCCGTATCAGCGACGAGGAATGCAAACGACTTTTGAAGCTGCTTGACGAGATCATGAAACGCGACAAGCCGTACACCAATCGGAATATTAAGAGCAGTGACCTTGCGAAAATGGCGAATACCACCGGCCATGCGCTGAGCTATCTGTTCAACCAGTATCTGAAGATATCGTATTATGATTATATCAACCGTTACCGCGTGGAAGAGTTCAAGCGGCTGGTGCGCGACACAGACACGAGCCGTTATACTCTGACAGCGCTGGCTGAAAAGTGCGGATTTTCGAGCCGCGCCACGTTCTTCCGACACTTCAAGGCCATTGCGGGAATCACGCCGGCAGAGTATTTGAAACAGCAAGAAAAGAGGGGTAAGTGAGTATCAAATTTTTGTGATACTGGGAATCTCAAATTC
>USIY01000284.1 GCA_900554845.1 uncultured Bacteroidales bacterium
GGGAAAAACATCAGTGAGCTAAGGCATTCCATCGATTCGCTGACAAGACATATAGACAGCATCAGCACGCGCAACGCCGACGGATTCCAGACGCAAGTATTTCCGGTTATGTCGATGAGTCTGATAAATACCGAGCAGAACGACACATTGTGGACACGGGCCGAAAAGAACAGTCTGAGCCTTGATTCGATGCTGCTGGCTCTGACGCCGGCGCAGCGTGACGGGGTATTCAACGCGGCTTACAATCTTCAGCAGCAACGAAAGGGGGAACAGGAATTCCGCGCCGTGCAGATGAAAGACGAGAAGCTGCGTCTGCGGCGCCATCACATAGAGTTGATAAAGAAGTTCACCCTGTCGGTGGCGTGCATCATCTTTTTGTTCATCGGAGCCCCTCTTGGAGCCATAATCCGCAAAGGGGGTCTGGGGGCCCCCATGGTCATCTCCATCATGCTCTTCCTGATCTACTATATCATTGACAACACAGGGTTCAAGATGGCGCGCGAGGGCATTTGGCAACCATGGGCCGGCATGTGGCTCTCGACGTTCATATTGTTGCCTTTGGGCATATTCGTGACATGGAAAGCCATGAACGACAGCGCGGTGTTCAACGCCGACCTGTACAAGGAATGGTTCCGGCGCCTGCTGGGTTTGCCCGAGCAAAGGCAAATCACCAAAAAGGAAGTCATCATCAACGATCTTGACCCGTCGCTTGTCAACAAAGGACTGGCGTATCTCATACGCCGTTCCGACGCTTGGCTCAATGTACATAAGCGGCGCCAGAGCTACAGGCGGTACTGGATGGAGCCGTACCGGCGTCATCCCATCGCCGTGCTGGGCCATAGAACCGACGAGTTTGTAAAATACATGTCGGACAGCCGCGACCTGAAGATAATCGACATGCTGAACCACTATCCCGTGTTGGAATGGCTGTGGATATATTGTCCCTTCCGCTCTCTTAAGGTCCGTAAAATTCTTATGTGGTTCGCTCCCGCGGGCATCATCTTCTATCTGGTTTCCCTCCCATATACCCACCGTCTGAACGACGAAGTGCGACGCATCGGAGACACCTCACGACGTCTTGACGCCTATCTGAATCCGAAACCGGAAGATGCCGAAGAAACGGACCTCGCCGAGGAGAAAGAAAAATCCGAAGCAGAGAATGCCTCGGAGAATTGAATATCAAGGAATTTTTTAATCCGTCAGGGAATCTGCAGATAACGGTGAGTCTGCAGCGACAGCGTCCAGCGCGGATCAGCCAAAATTCTGCGGACAGTACTCAAGCGGTTGGAATGGAAAGAATCCTCATCCGGCACAAAACAGGGCTGAAGATACATCAGTGTGTCATTCTTTCGCCACGGCGACTTGAAATACTGTTCCAGATCCTGATTGCAGTCCACCACCTTTATTTCATCCGCCAGACGTACCCCGGGGCAGTCGCAGTGCGCGTCGGGCGCCAGACCGTTTTTCGGAGAGACCGTCACCCAGTCTATATTTGACGGCACGGGACGTGTGCCGTTCGTCTCGATGGCCACCCGTTTGCCGGTGGCCCGCTGAAGAAGATGCACGAACTCCTCGTCAATCTGCAAAGTGGGCTCGCCTCCGGTAAGAATCACCCAATCGGCCTTATACAAATTTATGGCGTGGATTATATCCTCGTCCGACATAGGAATTCCGTCATTGTGTTTAGTGTCGCAGAAGGGACACTTAAGATTGCAGCCGGAAAAACGCACGAACACGGCAGGATAGCCCGAATGATGACCCTCCCCCTGCAGGGAGTAAAATATTTCATTGATTTTTCGCATATCAGGAGAACTACAGTTCGTAAACGGCTTCGTTGCCTTCGGATTCCTGCACCGTGCAACGATAGCAACAGGGCGTGTTGTCGACAATCCATCGCGCTATATTCTCAGCGGTGGGATTGCAGTCCAACACATCATTAAGCACCCGATGGTCCATCAGGTCCATGATTTTTCGTTTGATCACAGTAAAATCCGTCACCATGCCGTTGGCGTTTAGCTTTTCGGCGCGGCATTCCACGGTAATTATCCAGTTATGGCCGTGCAACGACGTACACTTTGACTCGTAATCGAGATCCAGTCTGTGCGCCGCGCTTATTTCCAGACGTTTCTTGACGTAGTACATATCAATACATCAACTACATATAAACAGTGGGATCCTCGACTCCTGCCAGTTGAAACGCCTCCCTGCGCTCCACGCATGTTCCGCACCGGCCGCAATGGCGCTCACCTCCTTTGTAGCAGGAATAAGTCAGCGAGTAGTCCACGCCAAGCGCCGCGCCGCGCTCCACGATCTGTGCCTTAGTGAGCCCAGTGTACGGGGCGAAGATCCGCGTGCGTGTATAGGTGCCTTCCTCCATGGCCTTCGACATTGCCTCCACAAAACCGAGCCGGCAGTCGGGGTAAATGGCGTGGTCGCCGCCGTGATTTGCTATCATCACGTACTTAAGGCCGTGGCTTTCCGCCATACCGCAGGCGGCTGCAAGCATGATGCCATTACGGAACGGCACCACAGTGGACTTCATGTTCTCGTCGGCGTAATGGCCCTCCGGAATATCTTCCGCGCCGCTCAACAACGAAGAATTGAAATACTCCCCTATGAAAGACAGAGGAACCACGATATGCTTCACGCCGGCCAGCTCGCACTGACGGCGCGCGCATTCGATCTCCGCCTTATTATGGTTGGATCCATAGTCGAAAGTCACCGCGGCTGCTATGCGCTCACGGTATTCCCACATCATCGTTGTGCTGTCGATTCCTCCCGACAAAACTATTATGCTGTCCTTCTCCGCCATATTCTAAATACAAACGTTATAAATCGCCGAACGCATCCATGCGCCGACGCTCCACTAACTGCAGATGCTCGTCATCACCTTTGTTGGCAAAAGGATTGATGCTTATGCCTCCCCTGGGCATGAAACGTCCGATGACCTCAATGTAACGCGGCTCCATCAGCTTCCACAGGTCATCGAGGATGATGTTCACCACATCCTCGTGAAAATCGCCGTGATTGCGGAACGAGAAAAGATAAAGCTTCAGGCTCTTGCTCTCCACCATCTTCTCGTTCGGAATGTAGTTGATCCATATATGCCCGAAATCGGGCTGTCCCGTCT
>USIY01000285.1 GCA_900554845.1 uncultured Bacteroidales bacterium
AGCAGTAACAGCTCGTCGCGTACCACGGGAGGAAGCTCCAGCCGCCGTTGAGTGACGCTCCTGGCCCAGCCGGCGACATCCTCCGGACGCAATGTCATGAGTATTTCCTGGAATTCCTCCGTCTCCGCGTCGGTGTAGTCCGTGCCGCTGCGCCCTATGAAACGGTCCAGTTCTTCGTCATCGTAATATTCAATCTCGGCGCTTGTCGGACTCAGAGTGTCCTTTTCGCATACAAGATGCTGTCCGCAGCAAACTCCTCCCGGCGCTTCATGTCCACCGGCCGTCTCCGCCGGAGCCTGGGTCTCCGCGGAGTCTTTCCCTTCCGGGGCAGACTCTTCGCGAGGATGCCGTTTGTCGAGCAGCCATAATATGAATCCAACGACTATAAGGGCCGCGAGTATTATCAACGCTCCTTCCATGTATTTCCTCCTGCTAAATTAATTTTAAATCCAACTTTTCGCAATTGCTCGAAGTAATCCTTGAAGGATTTGGACACGACCTCGGCTCCGCGGATACCGATCCATTTGAGTTTTACGGCCATTATGGCCATCGACATTGCGATGCGGTGGTCGTCCCATGCCTCGTAGGTCTCGTCATCCTTCACGGGATACCGTCGCCCTGACCATCTCAAGTCCTGTGCGCCGGCCTCCACTGCGAAGCCCGCTTTGCCGAGTTCCGTGCTGATCGAAACCAGTCGGTTGGACTCCTTGTGTTTCAGATGCCCAATATTCTCCAGATCGAAAGGCAATCCGGCGAGACACATTCCAACGGCAAGCGCCGGAGTAAGATCCGGGGAGTCCTTAAGGTCAAAAGTCATGGGCACCCCCAATTTGCGGTTCTGTCCGAGAGTGGATGTGTTTCCACGAAGCATCACGGGTCCGTGTGTGTCGGCGTCAAGACGGACGGTGTCGACGCCGAGCCATGCGAACAGCCTCTGGCAGATGCTGTCCCCCTGGATGGAGACACGCGGGTCGGTCAATGATTCGACGGTGAGCGGCTTTTCAGGACATGCCAATGCGAGCGCGTAAAAATAAGACGCCGCCGACCAGTCGGATTCTATGACGTATCGCCCGGGCCCTGCGGCGAATTGCTCCATCACCTCGCGTGTCATCCGGACATATGGCGCCGAGACAATGTTCTCCTGCCGGTCTTCGATCTCCGCGACGTCCTGTTGTCTCTGACGCCACAAAGGGCGCGCCATCAACAATGCCGATAGAAATTGCGAGCTTATGGCGCAGTCCGTCATTAGAGGTCCGTCTTCGAGGCGACGTCCACGTATCAGCAAAGGGGCGTACCCTTCGCGGCGCAGGCAGGTGATGTCCGCGCCGTGGCGACGCAACTCGTCGATGAGCGGTTTCAGCGGGCGTCCCTTCAATCCTTCCGCACAATCTATCTCGGCTTCGAGATCGGGCATTGAGGCCGCCAGTGCCGTGAAGAATCGCAATGACGTCCCCCCGTTGCCCAAATCGAAACGTAACGATGCCGGGGGCAGCTCGCCGAACTCCCGCAGTCTTCGCAAGGGGTCGTGGATGCGGCTGTCGAGCATCGAAAGCGCGGCCTGCAGTTCTCTGGTATCGTCGCAATCCGGCAGATTCACGAGTTCGGTGTCGAGTCCCCGGACATATCGACATATCATGGCTCGGGCGGCTATGCTTTTCGATCCGGGCAACTTTACAGGTTCCCGGGAAAGCGTGGGGTCATATTCTATCTTGACCAATGCCATGTCATGAGCCGTGATGGAAAAAACATGCGTCGCCGTAGCTCAGAAAACGGTAGTCTCTGGCCAACGCCTCGTTGTAATATTGGCGCCATAAGGGGTTTCCTTGAGCGTCGTCGCCTAAAAACGAACTGACCAAAAGCAGCAGAGTGGACTGCGGTTGATGGAAATTGGTGACCATCTGGTCCACTATGCGCCACTTGAATCCCGGGGCGATCATTATGCTTGTCGCGGCGGTGATTGATTTGTCGCCGTTGTCTTTAATGTATGAAGCAAGGGCCTCCAATGCGGCGACGGTGTCGAAATCAGGCGTTTCGTATGCTTCCCATTGGTCGACGTGAAGATTCGGTTTGTCAGGATTTTCTGCGATGTGACGGCCAAGATATGGCAGAGACTCAAGCGTGCGGACGCTGGTGGTGCCTATGGCAGTGACTTTCCGGCCTTGTGATTTGGTCTGAATCAACGCCCGGACAACCCCTGCGGTGACGGTGAATGTTTCCGTATGCATGGGATGTCCGCCGATGGTCTCGCTTTTTACAGGCTGGAATGTTCCGGCGCCAACGTGAAGCGTGACGGGGTAAAAATCAATTCCTTTGGATTTGATTTCCGCTATGAGCCGGTCGGTGAAATGGAGACCGGCTGTCGGTGCGGCCACCGACCCCCGCATCCGGGCGTAAACGGTCTGATAATCGTCGTTGTCGCTTTCTTCGGATTCTCGGTTGAGATATGGAGGGATGGGTATTCGGCCCGCCGCCTCCACCACCGATGCCCAGGTGTCGCTGCTGTCCCATGTGAATTCAACCGCAAAACTGTTGCCCGGACGTTCTCCGGCGATGCGGGCCGTGAGCGTGACGGGGCGCCCGTCCACATCCAGACTCTTTTCAAGAGCGCCCTCCTTCCATCGTTTCCTGTTGCCTATAAGGCAGTTCCAGATGCAGTGCCCTGTAGCCTGGAACATCAGGACGTAGTCCTGCGGTTCAATTGGCTCGAGAAGGAAAATTTCTATGCGGCTTCCGGTGGGCTTGCGCATCTCGATGCGGGCGTTGATCACGCGTGTGTCGTTGCAGCATATTATGGTGTCGGAGCCTAATAGCTCCGGAAGATCGTAAAAATGTCTGTGACTGACGTTGCCGCGGTCATAACCCTCAAGCAGCAGGCAACTCTCGCGGTCCTCCAACGGATGTCCGGCAATCCGACCGTCCGGCAACGGATAATCGAAGTCTCCGATGGTTATTCCTTTCACTTTCTCTTCATTCATTCCGCAAAAATACAAAAAAATAGAACGTTCTGCAATTTTGCTTTTCTGTGCATTTTGATTAATTTTACAATCTCTAAAAACAAACAGCCTGAATTACTAAGTAGCTAATAGAAATTAATGAACATGAAAACGAAGTTATTTTTTAGGTGTTT
>USIY01000286.1 GCA_900554845.1 uncultured Bacteroidales bacterium
GATATCGCCACGGCTGGTTGAGCTCGTAGGTGTAATTCTGCGTGTCGTTGTGCGGCATGAGGCACAGCAGCAACGCCGTGGCGCCGACAAGCAACAATATTATAAGGAGTATGTCTTTGGTTTTCTTTTTCATCGCTGTCGTTTAGCTGATTCTGGTGGCTTTCTGCACACCCTTTATTTCCTTTAGACTCTGGCAGACGGCGCTGACAGTGTCGGTGTTGTCCACCATTACGGAGAGCTCGCACTGGAACACCTCGTGCTGCGCCGTGATGGTGAGACCCCGGATATTCATGTCGAGTTTCTTCGACACGAGAGAGGTGATCTCCTCAAGGACGCCGTGCCTGTCAAGGCCCTCTATCAGAATTTTTGTGATGAATTTCTCGGCGCTACCCCCCCATCGTGTGGCCAAAAGACGCGATCCATAGCCGGTCTTCAGCCTCATCGCCACGGGACACGACACTTTATGGAGGATCACCTCCTCGTCGTCGTTCACGAATCCCAGCACGTCGTCGCCGGGAATCGGGTTGCAGCACATCTCGATCTTGTAGTTCGGGAAGTCGGCGTCGGGATGCAACACGAACACCTTCTTGCGGTCGATGGGTGCGTTGGGTGCGTCCTCGCGCTCCTTCTTGCTCTTGCGGGAGGCGAAGGGATTGCGGATAAGCTTCTTCAGCAGGTTGGTGCGCTTCTTGTAGAGGGTTTTCAGCTGATCGGCGGAAAGAGTCACCTCTTCCTTGGCCATGCGGACATAAAGGTCGTCGGGCGACTGGGCGTTGAAGTTCTCGCAGAGACGCTTCACAAGTTCGTCGTTGAGCTCGAACCCTTCGCTCTCGGCCACGCTTTCCAGCAGCCTGCGGCCCCTTTCGATCTGATGCGGACGGCTGCGGCGCAAGAAATTGTGTATGCAGTTCTGGGCCTTGGCCGTGTTGCAGTAATTCAGCCAGTCGCTCTGGGGCTTCTGGGTCTTGCTGGTGATGATCTCCACCTGGTCGCCGCTGTCAAGGGGATGGCTCAGCGGCACCAGTTTATGATTGATCTTCCCCGCCAGGCAATGCAGTCCCAGTTCGGTGTGGATGGCGAAAGCCATGTCGAGCACCGTCGCTTTCGCCGGGAGGGTCAGAAGATCGCCGTTCGGGGTGAAGACGTATATCTCGCGGGCGAAAAGATTCAGCTTGATGGTGTCGAGGAAATCGATGGCATTGGGTTCCGGATTCGCCAGAATGTCCTTGATTGTGTTCATCCATTTGTCCAGCTCCGAGTCGTCCTCGTACTCGCCGGTCTTGTATTTCCAGTGGGCGGCGTAGCCCAGTTCGGCGATCTCGTCCATTTTGCGGCTGCGGATCTGCACTTCTATCCATTTTCCCTCCGGGCCCATGGCCGTGAGATGGAGCGCGCGGTAGCCGTTGGCCTTGGGTATGGACGTCCAGTCGCGGATACGGTCGGGATGCACTTTATGGCCGTCGCTGAAGAAAGTATAGATCTGCCAGCAGCGCAGCCGCTCCTGTTCGTCATCGTCGTTCTCAAAAATCACGCGCACGGCGTAGACGTCGTAAATCTCGCTGAACGGGATTTTCTTCGTCTCCATCTTATTATATATGGAATAGGCGCTTTTGACACGCGCCTTGATCTCGTATTTGAATCCGGCGGCGTCGAGTTTCTTGCGCACCGGGGCCACAAACTCCTCCACCACTTCGGCGCGGTGCGCCTCGGATTCGCTCACCAGCGACTTGATCTCTTCGTATTTCTGCGGATGTTCGTATTTGAACGCCAGGTCCTCGAGTTCCTGCTTGATTTTGTACAATCCCAGACGATGGGCCAGAGGAGCGTAGACATAGAGGGTCTCGCCGGCGATCTTGTACTGCTTTTCCGGACGCATCGAGGCGAGGGTGCGCATGTTGTGGAGACGGTCGGCCATCTTGATGAGCACCACCCGTATGTCGGTGGACATGGAGAGGAGCAACTTCCGGAAATTCTCCGCCTGCAGCGAAGCGCGGGACCCGAAGATACCGCCGGAGATTTTGGTGAGGCCCTCCACGATGGAGGCTATCTTATCGCCGAAGTTGGCGGCGATGTCCTCCTTGGTGTATTCGGTGTCCTCCACCACGTCGTGCAGCAAAGCCGCGCAGATGGAGGTGGACCCCAGTCCCAGTTCGGAAATGACTATCTTGGCCACGGAGATGGGATGCAGGATGTAGGGCTCGCCGCTGCGCCGGCGCACTCCCGCGTGTGCCGCGGCCGCGAAACGGTAGGCCCGCTCTATTTTCTCAACCTTCTTGCGGTGGTTGCTGTTCAGATAGGCGCGCAACAGTTCCTGATAGGCGTTCTCGACCATCTGACTCTCCTCCTCCGGACTCATCTGTTTGTATTCCGGAGCCGGAACATATTGAGGAACCGGAACGTACTCGGCTCGTTTAGGCGCATCTTCCGACATATGAACATTTACGAAAATGACGTTTCACAAAATTACGAAACAAGTCTCAAAAATACAAATTTTTACGTCTCGGCATGTCAATAAGTTCCGGCGTTGCGCCGTCCTTTCCTCCGGTTGCGCCGAGTCTGCTCGTCCTCGAAAGGATTCTCCGTCGGATCGAAGTAGTCTTCCTCCTCCTCGTCGTAGCCCTGGTCGTTGGCGTTCCTGTTCTTTCCTCGCTTAGGCTCCTTGGGCTTGTTCTTCAGTATGGCCTTAGGCTTCTGCCGGTCGATCGCGACGGCAAAGACGTCCCAGTCCTCCTCCTTGTCCCAGTTCTTTTTAATGTTGACCACCTTGGGATAATAGTACGCCAGCTCGGGCTGCAGCCCGGTCTCGTAGTCGCCGGTGTCGTACTCGCCGTTGCCGTTCACGTCCTCGATGACGCGCGCGTAATATTTTCCCGGGGCAAGGAAGGGGAAGAAGGCGCGGTTGTCCTCCACATCGGCGATCCGCACGGCCTTGTCGGAGGCGTCAAGCAGTTCCACGAACGCCGGGACGCCGGGGTCCAGCCCCGCCATTACGAAGGTAAGCGTGCAGTAATCGCTCTCTTTCTTGGTGCTGATTTCGGCGTTGAACGGCAATGTGGGGAGTCCGTACATGTCCATGCCGGCAAGCGAGTCGATCTCGAGCTTGTATTTGGTG
>USIY01000287.1 GCA_900554845.1 uncultured Bacteroidales bacterium
CCTGGGTCACTTCGTACCCATGTTCCGCCAGCAGCGCGGCGAGCTCGTCCTGGCTGCCTACGCACTTGTTGCGGATAAGTTTTACCATTAACTCGATTCTTTCTTTTCTATTTTTCATGATAATCGGGGGGTGGTGTTAAAAATCAGTTGTTGAATCGTTATTTTCCTCTCTGCTACGGCGGTCGATTTCTTCTTTAAGACGCGCCGCCCGTTCATAATCTTCATTTTCGGCTGCCCGTTCCATATCCTGTTTCAGGCTCTCGAGGCTGCGGAGCGACAAGTCGGCGGTCAGCGACACAGTCTTTTGTGCCTTTGTCTTGGCTACGGGCCGCGCGGTCCGTCGGAAGGGAGGCTGGGAGCCAGGTTCGAATCCCATTTCGTCAAGAACGCGCGAGGAAGTGTAGATCGGTGCGCCTACACGGATGGCAAGGGCGATGGCGTCGGAACTGCGGGCGTCCACAACTCTTCGTTCTCCGTTGCAACTGAGGATCATTTCGGCGGCGAACACGCCGGTGGAAAGTTTATGGATGGATATTTCTCGCAATCCTATTCCGTAGGCCGCCATCATATTCACCATCAGATCATGGGTGAGAGGACGGGGCGTGACTATCTCCTGAAGCTTGCATTCTATGGCCTGGGCTTCCGGAAATCCGATGATGATGGGGATGCGTCGCGTGCCGTTGGCCTCCTGAAGTATCACCGCATAAACACCGGATTCGATCTGATTGTATGTGATGCCTATTAATTTCAGCAAATGTTTGTCTTCCTGATTTTCCATATAGTCTTTACAAATGAAAAGCCTAAAGGGTTTATAGTGTTATCATCCCCGAGCCGTAGCAAATAGCGCGGTCTCTGGAATAGATTATCGCGAATTGCCCCGGGGCGATTCCCTGGATGTCCTGGTCGGAATGAAGTGTCATAGATTCATCTTCGTGCCGTTCCAGACGTCCTGTGTGGAATTCCGGAGAATGGCGCGTCTTGAACGAAACATATTCCGTCCCCGGATCGCCGCTGATCCAGTGCATTTCCTGAATGTTGATGCGTTTGCCGTATTGTTTCGGGGTATCATAGCCATGGCTTACATAGATCACGTTGTCGCGTATGTTCTTGCGGACCACGAACCACGGGCCTCCACCGAGGCCGAGACCTTTGCGTTGACCGATGGTATAGAACCAGAATCCTCGGTGCTCGCCGATTTTGCGCCCGGTTTCGATTTCGATCACAGGTCCCTGACGGGTGCCCAGATGACGTTCTATGAAGTCGGCGTAATCAATTTTACCCAAAAAGCATATACCCTGGGAATCCTTTCTTGCCGCGTTGGGCAACTTTGCTTTTTCTGCAAGCGCGCGCACCTCGCTTTTGGGAAGCCTGCCGAGCGGAAACAGCAGATGTGACAGCTGTTCCTGACTGATCTGCGCCAGAAAGTCGGTCTGGTCTTTGACAGGATCCGCGGCGGTGGCAAGCCAGTACTTGCCGTCGTTCTCTATGACGTCGGCATAATGGCCTGTGGCGGTCTTGTCGAATTCATGTCCCCATCTCTCTTCGAAAAAGCCGAATTTTATAAGTTTGTTGCACATCATGTCGGGATGCGGCGTCCGTCCTTCCGAGACGGTCTTCAACGTATATGCCATCACGGAGTCCCAGTATTCCTGATGCAGGGACACCACGCGCAACGGCAGCCCGTATTTGCGGGCTATCAGCGTGCACATCTCTATGTCTTCGTCGGCCGAGCAGTCGCCTTCGCCGTTGTCATTGCCAATGCGGATGTAGAACAGTGTCAGATCATGTCCCTCCTTGTAAAGAAGGTCCACTGCCACTGCGCTGTCGACACCTCCGGAAACCAATACAGCTATCTTCATTGTCACACTTCCTCCAGTTCGGATTCGCTTTTGTTGTCGCTGTGAAGAAGATAGAGCGACAGGAAATAATCTACGCTTATCTTTCCGGGTCCCACAAGCATGATGAAGAAATAGATTCCCAGAAACATTATCGGAAGATAGCCCGGCATTGCCCATGTCAGCATATAGCTCGGCACTGTGACCACGTGAACCAGCACATGGTATTCAGCAATGCACATGGCTATGAAAGGGGGAATCGTCATTATTCGTGTGCAGAATCCCAGCATTATGCATAGCGAACACAGCGTCTCTATTATGATCATAATGGTCATGGTGAAGCCGGGCGACATCCCGAGCATCGACGGATACATGCCGACGAGCTCATGGAAATTGTACATCTGTCGCACACCGAACTGCATAAGCATCAATCCTACGAACAGCCTGAGGAACAGACGTCCCAGATTGGTGTATGAGTATCCGGTGGACCAGATGTAAAGGCGTTTGAAAATACTGAGCATGATTAGATTATTTGCCGGTTTCGTTGGCTGGGTTTTCGTTGGCGGCTTTCACGGCTTCCTGCATTGCCTGACGGTATCCGATGTTCTTGGCGATGATTTTTCCGTCGCGTCCAATCACATAAAATGAAGGAGTGGTGCGGATATCGTATATATCGGCCACGGTGTCGGAGGCCCCGACATGCCATTTTGGGGAGAAATCCACCATTTCAGTCTGCCAGCCGTCGGTTGGATCCGGGATTACGAAGAGAACGTTCACCGCCCCTTTGTCCACAAGACAGGAAAAGGTGATGTCGGTCTCCATCTTCAGTTTGGCGTAGCGGCATTCGTCACAGCCGGGGTCGCCGAACTCTATGACGGTAATCACGCCTGTAGGAGCGTAATGCGCCGGTGTGCCGGCCACGGTCGTATAGTCGAACTGTTTGGGATATTCTCCTATCTTGGAATTCTCCATAAGCGTCTTATGGCGTTTGAACCTTTCCTTGCGCGCTTCGGGAATTTTTTTGTTTTTCAGCATATTGTCGATGAACCTGATATAAATCGGGTCTGCCCAGTAAACGGCCCTGGGTCCGAACAATGATTCTTCGGCTGCGCGTGTGAACTGCAGGGTAAGGGCCGGATTCTTCTCCAGATTCTTGAAAAGTTTTGCCAACGATTTCTCCACTACAGGTCCGTTTGACCAGCGCATCGGGGAGACGTACACCGAGAATGCGTCGTTAAGCGCATTTTGGTCAACAGTGGATTTCCCCTTGAA
>USIY01000288.1 GCA_900554845.1 uncultured Bacteroidales bacterium
CATGCAAGATTCAGGTTTTCACATGCTATGCCGGCGTCGATCAATGCCATAGACCGCGTGCCTTCATCCTCGGGGAGATTTGTAAGATCTGCCACAAACAGTATGGAGCAAGGCGCATCCATGACATAATCCTGACGGAAGTCGGCTGTTCCTGATATCAGCGATCTATGGTCGCCTTCGGTGACTTGTTTCAAGGTATGGGAAGTCGGTTCATATTCGTATACACCCTCTTTAAGGAATACATACGCATGGATTTCCTGACGGTTCAATGCTGTGGGGTTGCTGCGGTTCGCCGGTACACCGAATCTGGTCGGTTCGGCATCAGGACGGTTCACGCCAACGGCCGTCCAGAGAATCTGTCCAAGTTTGTCTTTTTCCACTTCGCGGGTCGTGTCAAACTCGCGTGTACTACGGCGTTTCGCCACAACTTCATTCATGGCCATCCCGCCTGTGAATGCCGGTGTAGGCAATTTTATATCTTTTGCTTCCATAATATCGGTACCTGCGATTACACTCAAAACAGTTATCGCGGCAAATACGTTTTTGATTTTCATGATTGGAAATATATTTATTCTGTAATGGCTGTGGCAACTATTCGGCGCGGCCCTCCGTAATCGCGGAATTCGCAGAGATATATCCCCTGCCAAATGCCGAGGTTAAGGTGTCCCTCTGTCACAGGGAGTGTCAGTGAAGATCCTGCGATCACAGATTTGGCGTGCGCCGGCATGTCGTCCGCTCCTTCGTCGGTATGAAGATAATAAGGAACGTTTTCTGGTACCAGACGGTTGAATATAGTGTCCAGATCATGTCTTACATCCGGATCTGCATTCTCATTCAGAGCCAACCCCGCCGATGTATGCTTTATCAAAAGATTAAGCAATCCGGTTCCTTTTATTTCCTTCAGATTACTCATGATTTCTCCTGTCACAAGATGAATGCCTCTCGGATAGGCCCTCAGACTGAATTCTTTCTGATATATCATATGGTGAAGCTTTATAAAATCCAAAATTATTTATAAAATTTCGGATGTACAAATCTAATTTAACAGTTTTGTGAGAGGAATGCGTTATATTATCGTGATGTGGGAAATTTTTACACTAAGGATATAAAAGTTGATATGATTATTAATGTATTGTTGCTGATAGTGGGACTTGTGCTTATACTTGGAGGCGCGAATTATCTTACGGACGGCGCTGCTTCAATAGCGCGCAGATTCGGACTGTCGGATCTTATGGTTGGATTGACGATAGTTGCTTTGGGTACATCTGCCCCTGAACTTACCATAAGCATAGTGTCCGCCGTACAAGGAAATCCCGGCATGGCCATAGGCAATGTGGTGGGCAGCAATATTTTCAATACGTTGCTTATAATAGGTGTGGTGGCTTTGGCACGTCCCATAAAGATAGAAAAGGGCATCATGGTCAATGAAATACCGATGACCATACTCGCGAGCGCGGCAATATTTGTAATGGGAATATCGCCCTGGATTGACGGCACTCCGGCCCAAATATCACGCGTGGACGGTATAATTCTATTGCTGTTTCTTTGTATTTTCATGCGCTATATCTTCGCTCAAGCAAAAGCTGAGAAATCAAAGGAAGAGAAAGACGCCAAGTCAAAAAAGGAAATGAACCTATGGCTGGCGATATTTATGGTATCTGGGGGTCTTGCCGCGCTGGTTTACGGCGGAGACTTATTTGTTGACAAGGCGTCGGCCATTGCTTCATCGCTTGGCGTGAGCGACGCGGTCATAGGTCTGACGATAGTTGCCGTGGGTACTTCTCTTCCGGAGCTGGCCACTTCGCTGACCGCCGCGATCAAAGGAAACACCGGCATCGCTGTGGGGAATGTGATAGGCAGCAATATATTCAATATTTTTCTGGTGCTTGGAACGGCGGCCGCGATACGCCCTCTTCCCTTTGCCGGTGTTTCGACGCTTGATATGGAGGTGCTTTTAGGAAGCGCCTTAATATTCTGGTTCTTCGGCTGGTTCTTCAAAACAAGGACTATCACACGAGCGGAAGGGGGGATTATGGCGGCATGTTATATAGCTTATATCACCTATCTCGTTCTTCAGACAATATAGATTATGTCAGATACAGAATTTAAAGTGTTAGCGGCCCCCATGCAGGGCTATACGGATGTAGCGTGGCGGCATTTCCATGCTGAAGTCTACGGTGGAGTGGACGTATATTTCACTCCTTTCATACGTGTGGAGCGGGGTGAGGTGCGTCAGCGCGACGTCAAGGCGTTGGGTCAGCCGATGAACGCCAATACTAATCTTATCCCGCAGATTATATTCGCGAATGCAGATGAATTCAAGATGCTGGCGGACACGGTTTCAGCCGCCGGATATGACTGTATTGACTTGAATATGGGCTGTCCGTTTCCCCCTCAGGTCAAACATGGCCGCGGTTCGGCGTTGTTGACGCGCCCTGAGTTTTTGGAGGAAATGGCGGAATTGATGAAAACGCGCTATTCCGATATAAAGTTTTCGGTGAAAATGCGTCTCGGCGTATCAGATCCTTATGACTGGCGCAAAGTAATTCCGATAATCAACAAGATGGAGTTGAGGCATCTTACAGTCCATCCGCGCATTGCATCGCAGCAATATTCGGGCGACCTTGATATGGATTCTTTCGCCGGGCTTCTTTCAGAAAGCCGGCATCCTGTAGTATTCAACGGCGATCTGATGACCCTGGAGGATATTGATAAAATAAGAACCGAATATCCTTCCCTTGTAGGAGTGATGTTAGGTCGTGGATTATTGTCGGATCCCGGGCTTGCCACGGAATGGAGAAACGCCGCCGTATGGTCTGATCAGGAACGGCAGAGTAAGTTGATGGAATTTCACGGTCTGTTGCTGGAGCATTATAGCAACACTGTCAGCGGTGACGGTCAGATATTGAACAAGATCAAGCCCTTCTGGGATTATCTTGAGCCCGTGATAGGACATAAAGCCGCCAAAGCCATAAAAAAAGCAAACAGCGTGGCAAAATACCACGCTGCTGTGCGTTCTATTACGTTTGACGCCTGACAAAGGTTTTATTTAGGGAAATTCAGTTAAAGGCCCGCTTTCACAATCCGAAAATGGATTGTGATTG
>USIY01000289.1 GCA_900554845.1 uncultured Bacteroidales bacterium
CCTGTCGGCCATGAGGACGGCTGGAGGCGTCAGCCATTCGGAGGCAGAAGCGCAGAGCGTCGCTTTCCAGATGGAATTCTCCGACAGGAATCGCTTGGACAAGTGGGCGCGGAACAGTCTGGCGGACGTTGCCGCGCGTTTCGAGGAACGTTTCGGTCCCGATGCCGTTGTGTTCACTTCTGTTTTCGAAACTTTACCTCTTTGAAGCGAAATATCCATTATGGCCGAACTGAAAAAATATGAGCGCATCATAATGGGCATCGACCCGGGAACGAGAGTCATGGGGTACGGGCTTCTCGGAATCACGGGCCGTAAACCGGAGGTGATAGTCCTGGGTGTGATCAAGCTGGACCGTCTCGAGAGCCACTATATGAGGCTGCACCGCATTTATGAACGAGTGCTGGGACTGGTGGCTCAGTATCTCCCGGACGAAGTGGCGCTGGAGGCTCCTTTCTTCGGCAAAAACGTACAGTCAATGCTGAAATTGGGAAGAGCGCAGGGTGTGGCGATGGCGGCATGTCTGGCACGTGACGTGCCAATAGCGGAATACGCACCCCGTCTGATCAAAATGGCCGTGACAGGCAACGGACAGGCAAGCAAGGAACAAGTGGCCAACATGCTTCAGCATCTGCTCCATATGACCAAGGACCAGATGCCCGATTTCCTTGACGCGACCGACGCCCTCGCGGTGGCGTTGACGCATTTTTATGAAACGTCCAAACCCTCTCTCCCGAAAGGTCCGAAATCTTGGGCCGATTTCATCGCTAAGAATCCCGACAAAATAGCCCCAAGGCGCAAATGACGGCAAAATTTGTTAAAATTAACAATCTGTTTGGCTAATTTTAAAAATTTTTGCCAAATTATCCATATCTTTGCAAACTGCGCAGCAATGCGGCTGGTTATATCTTATACAGATATACCTATTTTCAGAGAGTTTTTACAATACTCATTAATACCATTAAAAACATAATTCAACAAGATATGGACAGATATCAGCAAGTCATAGGCAAAAGCAATGTTGCGGGCGATGACGCGAAAGTCGCCGCGGAAGTGGCAAAAATCATAGAGAAAGCTCCGAAATACGCCGGCCCGGAAGTTTATAAGTTTCTGTTGAACTCCATCGACCTTACCACGCTGAGCAGCGAGGATTCGGACCGCAGCGTGGCGAAATTCACCAACAGGGTCAACGATTTCGACGCCGAATATCCCCAGTACGGGCATGTAGCGGCCATCTGCGTGTACTCCAACTTCGCCGAGGTTGTGAAGGATCATCTGGACGTCGACGGCGTGGATGTATGCGTCGTGGCGGGATGTTTCCCCTCGAGCCAGACATTCACGGCCGTCAAGGTGGCCGATGTGGCCCTGGCCGTGGAGGCGGGCGCGCAGGAAGTGGATGTGGTGATGAACCTCGGGATGTTCCGTGACGAGAATTATGAAGAGCTGTGCGACGAACTGATCGAACTGAAGCACACAGCCCGAAACGCACGTCTCAAAGTGATATTGGAGACCGGCGCCCTCAAGACCGCCGAGGCCATAAAGCGCGCGTCGATACTGGCGATGTATTGCGAGGCCGATTTCATCAAGACCTCCACAGGAAAGATTTATCCCGGAGCGTCGCTGGAGGCGGCCTATGTAATGTGCCGGTGCATCAAGGAATATTATGAGCAGACAGGCCGCAAAGTGGGTTTCAAGGCGGCCGGAGGCATCCGAACCACCGAGGAGGCGCTGAATTACTATGCCGTCGTGAAGGAAGTGCTGGGCGACGAATGGCTCAACGCCGACCTGTTCCGCCTCGGGGCCTCCAGTCTGGCAAATTCCGTGCTCAGCAGCCTTGAAGGCAAACCGGTGAAATTCTTCTAACAAAGCACTCTCTTAAAGGCAAGTCACATGAGAAGATTCATAATGGCATGCGTGGCCGTTGTGCTGGCAGTGTCCGGAGCCCTTCAGGTGTCGGCGAAAAAATTCGCCACTTACGGCGTGGCTTTCTACAATCTGGAGAACCTGTTCGACACGATCAACAACAACGGCAAATACGATCTTGAGTTCAGCCCGGGGGGAAGTTACCGATGGGACGGCAAGAAGTACCGCGCCAAGATCAACAAACTCGCGTACGCCATCTCGCAGATGACCACCAAGACCACACCGGAAGGCCCGGCGGTGATAGGCATGAGCGAGATAGAGAACATCACGGTGATGCAGGATCTGGTCAACGATCCCCGGATACGGGAACGCGGTTACGGGATAGTGCATCATGACAGTCCCGACAGGCGAGGGGTGGACGTGGGGCTGATTTACAATCCCAGGTTCTTCCGTCCGCTCAAGACCACGAACCATACTCTTACGGTGCCGGAACTCCCCAATTTTCGCACTCGCGACCAGATGTGCTGTGTGGGATTGCTCGGCAACAAGATCACGGGATACAGCCGGGTGGCCGTAATCGTGAACCATTGGCCCAGCCGGCGTGGCGGCGAGAAGGAGAGCAGCTGGCTCCGCGAGGCCGCCGCGGCACTGACGAAGCATATTTGCGACTCCCTCTACAAAGTGGATCCGAAAATGGGAGTCATCGTGATGGGCGACCTGAACGACGATCCTTTCAATAAGTCGGTGTGCCAGACGCTCGGAGCTGTGAAGGATATTGAAAAAACAGTCCCCGGAGGTTTCTACAACCCTTTCTGGGAAAAACTGGACAAGGGTATAGGATCCTATATTTACCGTGGAAGCTGGAATCTGTTCGACCAGATAATCGTAAACAAAAATCTTGTGGACGGAGCCTGCGGGGTGAAATTCATCGGCGCGGAGGTCCTCAACAAGCAGTTCCTGATCCAACAGGACGGACAGTACAAGGGCTATCCTTTGCGCAATTTCGCCAGCGGAGTATGGAAAGACGGTTATTCGGACCACTTGCCCACGGAGATATTCCTCATGCGCGAGATCGACGAATGACAAAATTATAAATATAGAAGCCGGTGAACGGCTTCAATGTATAAAACCCAGAAACAATAATGCGAATACAACTGACAATTCTGATGCTGCTCGCCACGCTGCTACCGGGGCTTGCTGCCACCGGAGTCAAGGGAACGTTGCTTGACGGCAGCACAGGCG
>USIY01000290.1 GCA_900554845.1 uncultured Bacteroidales bacterium
GTTATATATTGAGCAAGATTCCATCTGCCGGCATCGTGATTTCGCCCTGTGCTATTTCCAGAAATATCATTACCGGCAGCATTCTTTTTTGGATTGAAGTCGTTTCGCAGCGCGAGACCGAGAGTCTCGTTTGTATGTTCCAGAGCAAGTGCAGACGTAAGACCGGCTGCATTGACATCATAGTAGCATTGTATTGACTTTTGCGAGATGGCGAGTTTTGATTCGAAGTGTTTGGTCTCTGTGTCCGATGAAATGCCGCGTTGCACCAGCAGCCACATTCTTCGCGGTGGCCGGTTTACATAGTTTTTCCAGTTTGTAGACTTCGATTCATCACCGGAGGAGACAACTTCGGCATTTTCATACACATATTCGTTGACAAATATCGTATAGTATCCGGCTGTGGTCGTCTTTTTATTACGCATGTCCTCGAGAGTGTACGTTCCCGCATCGCTTGCCGGCTTATAATCGGCAAGTTTTTTCTCATCATTGGTTGTGTTGCCTACATATCTGAACTCTATCCAACTTAAATATTTGTAGTCGTCCGAGCCGGATGCGGGTATGGATGAAGGAACTTGAGAATCAATTGTTATGGTGCTTCCGTTCAGTCGGGTGGCCTCGATATAATATTGAAAATTATCAAAATCGGTCTTTTCAAGGTAAACGTTCAGCGCACAGTAATGAGCGTCCAGTTCATAGTATGAATCGGTGACGTCCGTTATGGTCCCGTTTACAGCAGGATTTTGTTCAATAGCGTTTTCTCTTCGGGCTTCTACAACCAGATCGTTGACATTGTTTACAGTAACGGTATAAGTGTACCGGGAGTTACGCAGACAGCTGAAATCTTTAGCTTTGTCATTGTTGTTTACGTAACCGAGATGCACCACATAGTCGGCTTCTACAAGTCGGCGGTTTGTCCCGGACAGAGAATTTCCGTTTTCGTCAACTTTCAGTTCCATAACCACATGAAAAGAAACAAAAGATGCGTTATTGTTCGGGTCGGTGCTGTTGATGCCGTCGACGAGCGAGACATATTTGCCGGAATTTGTGCCGTCGTCATTCTTAAATTCCTTTTCGCGGGAAGCATAGTCTGTTGCGTTGTCATTGCCGGTACGCTTGTTTTCAAGCTGCCAGAAATCAAACGAATAAGTTGTGCCGGAAGTGCTGATGGTAGTGTTTCTGCCTGAAGAGTTATAACCTGAGGTACCGGAGGCCTTGCGCGTGTCAAAAGAGTTAAGGTCGCCGTCGGTGCGTTCGTGCAACCAGCAGTTTGACGGCAGATTTGACACCGTCCAGGAAGTCACGCTTCCGGACTTGACGTTCTCGTCATTGAAAGTGACATTGAATTTTACTTGTGAGATAACTCGGCGAAGATGAACGGCACCGACGGGAGAACTTTCGCCCGGCTGTATGTCGACGGTGGACATTGCCGGCATACCGCTGTGTCCGGCATTGTCGTTTGCCACGTAATAACCGCTCATTACCAAAGCATTGGCTGGAGCTTCTATGTATGAAGCGCCTTCATCGTCGAAAAATATGGCGATGTCACAATATTTTTTCCAGGTGTCGGCGGCGTCAAGGGCTTCGGCTACGGATGTGAATTCTCCGTCCACGGCGGATTGCGCGCGCCTGTGATCGTAGTTGGCTACGGCCACTATATAACTCTCCCCCGATAAGGTGGGAATTGTCAGTTTTTCGTTATATGTATGGTCGGGAATGTTATGCGTCTCATTCAATTTCACCATTCCTGTGCGGGCTCCGGTCCTTACATTGTAAACGGCCACCCATAGCGACGTTATGATGTTGTCCTGACCCGGTTGTAAATCGCCCCGCGTATAATTGGTGCGTTGTCCCGGATCAAGTCTGACAGTCAGTGTGGCCGGCTGTCCCTCCGGACAATCGCCTTCGTTCCAAAGCCGCTCCTCGGTACATGCCGGAGCCGACAACAGTCCCGCGATTGCCACCGCAGCAGTCAGACGCTTAAGTATATGACGATATATTATTTTAGCCTTCATGACAAACTAATTAAAGCCGGGAATGACGACTTCATGTTCTTCCCATTTGCAGATAGTGTAGGAAACGGAAAAATCCATCGGGTTCAGGGTCACATTGACTATTATATGTGTGTTGCGCGGCAGATCGGTCATATCTTTGGGATTTGTCACGGTAGCGCCGTCAATTTCATGGGGCTCCAGCGGCAGCCAGGGAAACTGCGTGCCGTCCACTTTGAAGCTTATGCCATAACCTTCCGAAGGAGAGACCCTCCCTTCCGGAACATAATAGGGGCCGAACTCCACATAATCCTTGGTGCCGGCGGGAATTTTTCCGTCAGTTACCGCGAATGTGCGGTTTGAGGAGGTAAGGTCTGCAGGAGTGACGTATGACAGTAGCCTGGCCTGCGGTATGTCTGTGCCTTCAGCGAATGTGGCGTTAGGAAAGAAGTATTCCGTGGACGCAACAGAACTGATGCTCACGCTGTTGACGGTATGGTCATTCTTGTCGTCGTTCACGGTGAACCGGAAGGTGTACTTCGCCGCCGCGCGATGGATGTAGAACGTGACGGAATAGTTCCGGTTGTTGCCGACTGTGTAAGTATGAACGGCCGACATTGGGATATAATGGCTGCCGTTGCTCATCGAGCCGTCGGCGGCGAAATTGTCGGCGAGCGTCATGGTGATTCCTCGTGCCGTCTCCATGTCGACATATTCTCCGGCCGCGGCGTCGATTCCTGTCAGCCAGTCATGTGCGCTTACCTTTGAGCCGTCCGGAAGTGTCAGGACCGCCGACTCCTCGTTGGCAACCATCAGTATGGTCTTCGTGTCGTTGGCCTTCACCTTGAAGCTGCTTGTGGTGTAGTCCTTAATGGCGTTGTCGAAGTTCCAGTAGGCGTTGTGCTCGGCGAATCCGGCGCCGTCCAGAATGATTATCCGCAGCGTGTGCATGAGTTCCGCCGTGTTGTCGCCGGAGCCTCCCGCGCGCATTGTGATCCTCATGTTGAGAGTCACGGTCCCTTCCTCCCCATGGTAAACGTCCCTTTGTCCGCAGGACGATATTTCAAGGCCTTTTCAAGGCCTTT
>USIY01000291.1 GCA_900554845.1 uncultured Bacteroidales bacterium
CTCCAAGACACTCAATAAAGCGAGCTAATTTTGGAACATAGAACTGAACACCCTACTAAATAATTAAAAAATCATGAACAAATTATTTTCATTCCTGTTTGGAGCCATAATCCTTCTTGGACTGACACAGGCTCTTTCATCATGCGACTCCGATGATGGCATCGACCCTCTGGCTATTAAGTCGATAAATGTGGATTATTCCGTGACTCTAAATCAGCTCACGTTTGATTTCTATGACGTGGAAGTAAGATATCGCAACGAGCGTGGAGAAGCTATCACATTCAATCTGACAGAGCCGAAGGTATGGGCCTACTCTTTCTCTCTTCCGCCGGAAAAGGCCCCCAGAGATTACGCCTTCATTGTGACGTTAACTCCCAAGAAGGACCATCCCGAAATTGAAAGTGGCCAGAGATATGTTTTCGAAAAAGATATAAAATGTGAATTCTATTCTCTGCGCAACAATGGAGAATTATTCAGAGAACTGTCAAGCGATCTCCATCCGGTAAATATAAGCGCCTCCGGAGATGATACCTACAGCAGCGACAACCTTTGGACAGCCATGACTTCCGGACACACACGTCATCTTGTGGATTTCCACGTTCAATGGGATGGCAAATACTAAGTGGCACTTCAAAAACAAACTGAATAAGGCCGGCATTTCTTTTTGAGATGCCGGTCTTATTCGGTAAGCATTAACTCCAACCTGTAGTTGAGTTAATGCTTACGTCCTACTGGTACCTGTTAAGAAACACATAAGAAGCAAGAAAGATGAAAAACACTTGGATTATGGCTCTGCTATTAATAGCGATCTTAGCGGTATCGGTGAGACTCATGACTGCCGACAACAATAAGTCCGAGGATGCGGGAGAAGCTTCAGAGGAAGTGCTTGAATGCATAATGACACGCGCCAGTGTGCGGAAGTACAAACCGGAGAAGGTAAACGACAGCATCATAATTGATGTGCTGAAAGCGGGAATGGCTGCTCCTACTGCTGCCAATCAGCAGGCATGGCATTTTGTGGTGATCACAAACCAGGAGCTTAAAGACTCCATAACCACTTCCTTTCAATGGACTAAGATGGTTAGCGACTGTGCTTTTGCAGTGGTGGTGTGCGGAGATATGTCCAAACTTTTTGAAGGAGATCGTAAGGATGGAGGCTTTTGGACCTTGGATTGTTCGGCTGCATCCGAAAATATGCTTCTTGCGGCTCACGCGCTCGGCCTTGGAGGAGTATGGTGTGGTATCTACCCGGAGGAAGACAGAATGTCAAGACTGTCGACAATACTAGATCTTCCGCCAAACCTCCGGCCTCTGAACATCCTTTCTTTCGGTTATCCTGAAACAACCGTAGCACCAAAACAAAAGTGGGATCCCTCTAAGGTCACTTACAATAGATTCTGACCCATGGAGAACATTTCCTTTTGAAACGTCATCTGTCTTTTTTTTTGATAGGCGGCCATACCAAAGGAGAGCGGCGTTCTCGCCATAATCCTTTGGTATTGTTGTCTATATTTCTTAACTTACTTCCTCAAATCTAACCACGTTTGTATATCAGTGCTTTACGAAAATTTGGTACAAATCCGTTGTACGCTAAGAGCGTTATCGCCCGCAGAAAAGTATATTCTTTTTTACTTTGCTAATCCCCATGTGAGTTTGAGAGTGTATGTGTCGCCATCGTACACGCAGCCGTCGCTCCATTCGCGTCCTTCGATATCGTAACTGAATTGGACGGTCTCTCCGGGAGTGAGAGTGTATTTTTCATCGTGATGCTCTATCGTTATCTCATTGTCAGAGATATCCACAATCTGGTAATTGCTGAATCCCTCCACGGGCAGATCGCCAATGGCAGCCTCAATTTGCGAAATCCGCCAATACGTAGTGCCACTTTTGTACACAGTCCAATGATTCTGTCCAAGCTCAACTTGGAGGCTTATTGTTTTCATTTTTTATATAAAAAATTAGTATCAACAAGTTTGAACGTTCTATCAGCTTGTTCCCTCGAATACAATTTCTCGGGACGTCTCATTTGATGATGTCGTCGCTATTATCTAATAGTTTAAGATCGGCATAGTAACCGTGCAGGGTGCAGAACGCGCTCACTATTTCTCGGAGGTGATCATATTCCGGACCGGTACTCTCTGCCTTGACGCGTTCAAGCAGAGTCTTGTAGCATGTCAGCTTAATAAGGTTCTTATTGTCGGAGATGGGCCTGTTCTCGTCTTCCTGTAGATAGAATAGCGCGGATTCCACGCGATTGTCCAATGGTCTGTCCTTGCTCATTTCCTCGTCGATCCTGTTGAGCAGATACTGCTTAAACCACTCCAACTGCGCTTTGTCCGCCCCGTCACAGACCTTATAGGCGTTTCCTGAGCTGATTTTATCCACTTCGCGAACAATGTGTTTCGCCACGGTAGGCAACGGATCTGTGAACCCGGTCATGACTTCTTCCAGTCCGGTAGATACACGCCGTTTCATATATTTGTAGATTTCATTGGCATCATTAACTCCTGCCAATGTCCCCGTAATTACTGCTGCAGAGATATGCGGCGAAACCGTATGGTCGTAATCCTCGGAATCGAATGCCTTGCCGAACAAGCAGGCAATCTTCAGCCATTTCCAGCCAGTGTCGGTCAGAGGTAGCTTTATCGGATTTGTCCGCATGTACATGTTGAACGTCCGGCGGTTTATCATGGCAAACGATGACCAATCGTCGGTGCTGTTTAGCACAGCGCGGGCAATCCACATCCCAGAGTCAGCAAAATCATTTGTCCCGTTCAGTTTTTCCAGCACCTGATTCCGCAGTTTCGCGGTCTCCGGGTCGTCCTGAGCCATGTTTCGGATGAGTTCAATCTGAACGTTTATGTCTAAGTCGGGAAGAATGCTACGGTAGCACACCTTGATGCCCTCCTCTTCGATTAGATATGGATTGTCGAGACGATAGCTATATTTTTCCCAACCGCCGTCAAGCTTGACTCCGAGCGTATGCCCGCGCCACTCAATCGTGACCTCCGAGTCGGAAACATCGCACACATTTGCGTCGAGAATCGCCATGCCCGGGGTCAGGTC
>USIY01000292.1 GCA_900554845.1 uncultured Bacteroidales bacterium
CATCTGAGAACATTCCTTCCAGGGAAGATTTACGGATTCGTTTCCCTCATAGCCGAAGCCGGTCATCCGGAAATTGGCCACGGCCTGGAACTCGGCGTTCGGGGAGTTTGACCAACCCTCGTCGCTACGGAGAATCATCAGCATATGGAACCAGCGGCTGAACACCCCCGGACGGCGCAGTGTGGCGTAGCCGGCGTAGAGGCCCTGCTGGAATTG
The DNA here is from genome assembly GCA_900554845.1 of uncultured Bacteroidales bacterium. Lineage (GTDB taxonomy): Bacteria > Bacteroidota > Bacteroidia > Bacteroidales > Muribaculaceae > Lepagella. The sequence goes on from USIY01000292.1 coordinate 217, forward strand.
TTCCTCGGTCTTCCAGAATGTATCGCTCGACTCCTGGTTCGGGTCCGAAAGCGAAAGCCAGTTGTCGTTGCAAGATGCCGCAGACAACATCAGCATGAGTGCGGCAAGCACATTTATGATTGTCTTTTTCATTGCTTTTTAATTGAATGGTTCGGAATGAATTAGAAGTCCAACTGGAGGCCAACGCTGTATGTGCGGGCGTTGGGGAAATGTCCGCCGTCGACACCCTGGGTGAATACGCCCCCCACGATGTCGGGATCATATCCCTTGTACTTGGTGAACGTACACAGATTCTGGGCGCTGACGTAAATACGGAACTTCTGTACAAAGAACTTGCGCGTTATGTTCTGTGGCAATGTGTAGCCCAACTGCAAGTTCTTGAGACGGATAAAGGAACCGTCCTCTACGAAGCGGTCGGAAGCCTGGGTGTTGTCGGTGGCGCCGGCGTACATACGGGGATACTCGTCGCTGGGATTGTCCCATGTCCAGGGCTTAACGTCCGCCGGAATGTTGTCCACCTTGAACTGATAGCAGCTTACCAGAACCGAATTGTAAATCTTGTTGCCGTAACGTGAAGTCCACAGCATATTGAAGTCCAGTCCCTTCCAGCTGGCAGAGAAATTCAGGTTGGCCTCGACCTTCGGGATCGGGGAGCCGACAAACTCACGGTCATCGTCATCGATCACGCCATCGTTGTTGAGGTCCTTGTAACGGACATCTCCCGGTTTGGCGTTAGGTTGAAGAACCTTCACCGTGCCATCCTCCAGAGTCGTGGTGTGGGCATAAACCTCGTCCATGCTCTGGAAGATACCGTCGAATCTGCGTGTATAGAACTCCGAGATGCTGCGGCCTTCCTCTGTGCGGCATATACCGTCCTGATAGAATGTGTCGCCCAGACGAAGCACCTTGTTGTGGATTGTGCTGATGTTGACTGAGGCGTTATAGGTGAAATCGTCGACCGTATCGCGCCAGCCCAACTGAATCTCGACGCCGCTGTTGCGCATCTTGCCATAATTGGTCCACAGGTAATCCGTACCCGTCGCCCATGACGTCTTGACATTATACAGCAGGTCCGTCGACAGCGCGTTGTAATAGTCCACCGAACCGTACAGACGGCTGTTCCACAAGTCGAAATCAATACCGATATTCATTGTGGTCTTGGTTTCCCATCCAAGGTTGACATTCACGCGCGAGGTCTGCGTTGCTCCCGCATGCAGCGTCTCGTTGCCGCTTGGACCGAAGATTGCATTGAATCCTTCATAGGGACCGTCGTGATTGATGCTGGAGAGATAGGAATAGTTGCCCAAAGCCTGCATGTCGCCGATCTTGCCCCAGCTGCCGCGTATCTTCAGATTATTGACGATGCCGCGCAAAGGCTCCCAAAATTCCTCCTCGGAAGGGCGCCATCCGATTGATACGGAAGGGAAATTTCCACGACGTTTCTCAGGTCCGAACTTGGAGCATCCGTCGGAACGGAAATTGAACTGCGCGTAGTAACGGTTCTTGTAATTATAGTCAATACGTCCTAAGATTGACGTCATACGCCGTTCCTGTTGCGAACCCCACATATTGTTCTGCTTGCCTACAAGGTCAATCTGTGTCAGACCGTCCACCTGCTGATTATAGCCTTCGGCCTCAAGGTAATGCCATTTGACATCCTCCATAGTGTAGCCAATCAGAGCTGTTATATTATGGTCGGCTATGGTCTGCTCGTATTTTAAGGTATTCTCTATAATCAGACTGTAGCGGGAATCGCGTATGTCGTTCAGCTTGTTTTCATAACGCTGCTCGCCGGACGCCATTCGCAACGTGTAGGCCTTGTCGAAATTCTTCTTTCGTCCCCACCATGCGTCAACTCCGAGGTTGAGCCGGTAAGTGAAATATTTCAAAAATCGCAGCTCACCGTATATGTTGCCTATAATTCGGTCGTTGACACTGCGGTTGTCATACCGTTCCTGCAGACCGATGGGGTTGGAGATATATGTGGGGAAATTGGCTGAACCATAACCGAAGCCACCCTTTCCCGAGGGTTCGTCAGGATCACGCACAGGAATGACGGACGGAGTGGTCAGCGCGTCCCAGAAGGGCGAGGCTATGTAATCCTGGCTGTTGGTGTGCTGGTAAGTGAAGTTCTCGCCGACGGTCACGGCTTTATATGTCGCATCGGAGTTCATACGGACAGTGAAGCGCTCATATCTCGGACCCTTCACCACGCCGGTTTGGTTTACGTAACCCATGGCAAGCGCCATATGGACGTTATCGGAACCCTGGGTATACATCAGATTATAGTCCTGAGTCACACCGTTCTGATATACCGCTTTCTGCCAGTCGGTGTCAGGCATGACCGTTCCCGCCTCGATACCGGCGGCGGGCCAGGGCATTCCCTGATTAAGATAGGCCTGCTCGTTGTAATACATAAACTCCTTGCCGCCCATCATGTCGATTGTTTTAGGCATCTGCTGGATTGACCAGTTGGCCGAAACGTTCAGGGTGGGTTTACCGGCTTTGCCCTTCTTGGTGGTGATCAGAATGACGCCGTTGGCGCCACGGGCTCCGTAAATAGCCGCCGCCGATGCGTCCTTGAGCACCTGCATGGTCTCGATCTCATTGGGGTTAAGATTATTCGCATCATTGACAATCATTCCGTCAATGACGTAGAGGGGTCCGACGCTGGAGAATGATCCGACACCACGGATTCGGATATTTGCGATGCTGCCGGGTTGTGAAGAGGTTCCCACTGATACACCCGACACCTGTCCCTGCAACATCGAGGCGACATCGGTGGCCGGTTGCTTGCGGGCCTCGTCCATAT
>USIY01000293.1 GCA_900554845.1 uncultured Bacteroidales bacterium
GCTCATTCTCTTGTGTGCGGCCCTCCCGGCCACGGCGCAGCAGGACGGCGATGTTCCGGAGCTGGAGCTGAAGGTGAAGGCCTACAAGGGATACACGCACATCGTTGACGAATACGGCGATACCTGCCGCCTCACCTACATCCGCGACGTGTATGTGTTTCCGCCGCTGAAATTCAAGAACAAAAAGGAAGAGAAATTTTTCTGGCGCACGGTGCGCGATGTCCGCAAGACGTTGCCGTATGCCAAGCTGGCGTTCTCGACGTTGTGTGAGACTTACGAGTATATCCAGACAATTCCCGACAAGAAATTGCGCGAGAAACATCTGAAGACCCTGGAACACGATATCTTCGAGCAGTACAAGCCTGTGGTGAAGCATATGACGAAGAACCAGGGGAAAGTGATGCTAAAGCTTATCAACCGCGAGACCGACCAGACCAGTTACGGAATAGTCAAGGCTTTTCTCGGTTCGTTCCGTGCCGGTTTCTGGCAGACGTTCGGCCGCTTTTTCGGCATGAATCTCCGCGCCGGATTCCATCCGGAAAAGAACAAGGAGGACGCCACGATTGAACGTATCGCCCTCCTAATCGAACAAGGCGCACTTTAGCGCCTTATGTGTCTGTGTAGAATCAGTGCTTAAGTGATTCAATGAAATGGTCGGACCACTCCTTGCGGTCCGGTGTGGCCATGATCACGGTGGTGAGCTGCTGGTCGCTCACGGGAAGGATAAGGACCGTCACCACGTGGTTCTCAAGTGTTCCCACGGCTTTGGCTCCCTTGATCCCGCTGATCGTGACTTTCTCAACCTTGGGATCGACCAGCTTGTACTGTGTGGCGTACATACGCGCTTTCTCGAAAGCTATCTTCTGCTCCAGTTGAACGGCTTCGTTCTCCATCGACACCCCGAATGAGCCGTCGGGATACTTCGCAAGCAGTTTGGAATTTTTGTCAACGATCGAGCCTGCCGGTATCTCGAAGTCAAATCCGCCGTAGTTCAACGGCACGTACCAGTTTGCTGATTCCAGGGCCTTCAGGTCCTGACTGTCCTGTGGATTTTCAGCGGCAAATGCGGGTGCCGCGAATGTCATGAGGGCCCCCAGGGCCCAAATAGCCAGTTTATTCATAGTGGATTTTTTATTATTGTCTTATTATATAACGGCTATTTGCCGATAAGTTTCATTGTGTTCGCGCATATTGTCGGTTCGAGGTCCTCTCCGGCCACTACGCTGAGCGCCGACACGATTTCGTCGATGCTTTTCTCGCTTTCGTCGGTCTCGGCCAGAATCCGGTCGCGCGGCACTACGCTGAGGGTGTCGGGATTGAAAAATTCCCCGAATGATATGTAGCAGCCGGCGCGCAGAAGTTGCTCGGCGGCTTCCGGTTTCTTGCGGAAGCCGTGGATAACCCACGGCTGCGTCGGTTTAAGGTCGCGTATCAGTCCGCAGATCACATCCTCGGCCTTGACGCAATGTACGATAAGAGGTTTGCCGAGTTCTTCCGACAGCTCGATCTGTCGGCGGAAGACCTGTAGCTGGCGGAACATCATCCCTCCCCTCCCGGAAAGATCCACCCCCGCTTCTCCCACGGCAACGAATTCCGGTTTGCGGAGCAATGTCCCGAGGATTTCCCAGTCCTGCTCCGATATATCCCTCCTCGTGTCCCAGGGATGGATGCCGGCGGAATACAACTGCCCTTCCAGAAGTTCATAGTCGGGATGGACAATGAATGAGATATCGACCACCCCTTTGGGTTGCGGGGCGCTGTGATGAGTGTGAATGTCAATGATTTTCATAGCCTTGATCTGAAATTTGCAATTGGAATCTGAATTAAATGATTTGGAATCTGAAATGTGTGAATCGGAATCTATTTCTTAGTTTTCTTAGGAGGAACGGGGTCGTATCCGCATCCTCCCCAGGGGTGACATCGGAGAATACGCTTTACTGCGAGCCATCCTCCGGAAAATATGCCGTGTGTCATTACAGCCTCGACGGCATATTGCGAACATGTGGGCGTGTAGCGGCATGCCGGCGGCAATAGCGGAGATATGCATGCGCGATAAAAATACACAGGAATTAACGCTGTGTGCCGGATGATAGTTCGGAATCGCATAGTTGTTTGTGAAGTTTATCGAGCAACTTGTTCATTTTTCTCTCTATGTCCGCAAAGGGCATATTGTCGTTATGGAGGTAAATGAAAGCAATCTGGACATAATCTCCGTCCGGGATACGGCGGACGGCTTCGAGAAGCTGAATGCGGTTCAGACGATAGGCCTCTCGTATACGGCGCCTCATCAGGACACGGTCCACGGCATGGCGCCGTTTCTTCTTGGGTACCGTCACCATCATCTGCAGTCGGTCGATTCCCTTGGGGACTCCGTTGCGAAACGACGCTTCCATTTCGGAACGAGTGAGACGTCGCCATACCATCCGCAGCGGATAATCGTACATGCCGTTGCCGGAAGAGAACAATCCTTCCACCAGCGTTCTGTGCCGAAGACGACCCGCTTTACGGAACCGCAGGGCATGCACTGTTTTGTTTTCCTCAACAATCATCTTGCAAAGTTAACAATTTTTGTCGAGATTGGCGATATTCCTTTTCAATCCCTCCAGTCCGGGACGCAACAGCGCCGTATGTCTGAACAACGATTTGAATTCCGCGTTGGTTCGCGGTATGTCTTCCGGTGTCAGAGAAAGGATCAATGGCAGCGGAGCCAACCCCTTCTTCCCGTTCCTTAACGGACATGCGGTCACGCATCGGTCGCAGCCGAACAGAGTGTTTTTCCCCGCCGGGGTCGACATAGCCGCTTCCGCCTCGGGATCTGACCATACTCCACGGTGCTCGATGGTGAGGTATGAGATGCAGCGCCGGCAGTCGACAGTGCCGTCCTGCTGCAACGCTCCCGTGGGGCATGCTCGTCTGCAGGAGCCGCAATGGAGGCATTGGGATGTGTTTGGCGTGTCGGGCTCAAGTTCCAGGGTGGTCAATATTTCCGCCAGGAAGACTTCGGGTCCGTAGTCGGGGAC
>USIY01000294.1 GCA_900554845.1 uncultured Bacteroidales bacterium
GTCTGCGGTTCGTCCACTTTCAGACCGAACGCGATGGCGGCTGCGGTAGGTTCGTTGATGATGCTCAACACATTGAGACCGGCTATCTCTCCGGCCTTTTTCGTAGCCTCGCGCTCCTCCATGCCGAAATAGGCGGGGCATGTGATGACCACGTCCTTCACTTCCTCGTTGAGTTTCTCGCCGGCGTCCTGAGCCAGTTTCTTCAGAATCAGCGCGGACACGGCCTCCGGACGGTATTCCTGGCCGTTGGCCATGAATCGGTATTCGGAGTTGCCCATCTGGCGTTTGATGGTGGAGCACACCAGAAGCGGATCGCTCTGGAGGGCCTGCTTGGCCACTTCACCCACCGACACGCTGTCGGGCGACTCGAAGAAGACCACCGAGGGAGTGACGGGTGAATTCTCGCTGTTGGACACGGTCACAGGCTTTCCGTATTCATCGACATAAGCGATGCAGGAATAGGTGGTGCCAAGGTCAATGCCAAAAATTTTTCCCATGATGTTATGTGTTTTGTTTATTGATTATTTTACTTCGTATTTGTAGATCTGCACGAGTTCTGGTTTCAGAATGGATCCGTTCCATCTGTATCCCGGACGCAGACGTTTGGCTATATGCTTGTTGAGATCGGGATTGTCGGTGACGACACTTTTCATGGCCTTCTGTGTGCGGGGGTTGAAAGTCTCTCCCTCCTCCTCGTATGTCTCCACACCGTTCAGCTCCAGTATGTCGAGAAGATCGTCGGGGATTCCGCGAAGATATTTCTCGGCCTTGCGGGAATCGTTCTCCTCCAGTTTTCCGAGGAATGCGTTGGTGTCGTCGATCAACGTGATTGTGCTGAGAACGAACGGTTTCAGAATTTTGGCATAGATGTCGGCCTTGTAGGACTGCAACTCGTCGTACATCTTGTCGAACAGCGCCGCCTTGTGAGTGTCGTTTTCGATTTTGCGCTCGAATATGCGGGTGAGTTCGTCAAGTTTATCCTTTATCCCCGCCAGATCCTCCACCGACGCGGGAATTACTGCTGAGACCGGTTGCTCCGTTGCTTCAGTTTCGGCAGAATCTGCTTCCGGTGTCGATGCGTCCGGCAGCGGCGCAGGTTCTGACTCCACCATCTTCTGTATCTCTTCTATTTCTGAATCGCTTGCCAGTGTGTAAAGCGGTTCTTCAAGTTCTTTGATTCCGTTTCCGGCAGGCACAGGTTCAGCTGTTTCCTGCGTTTTCGGTTTGGGCGTTTCTGTCGGAGCTTCGATGATCACATCGTCCGGATCCATGATGTTGTCGTCCATAATAGTATCTTTTATTGATTCTGGTTTTTGTTTGCTGTAAATCACATCATCCATGAACTCTCTGAAAAAGTGAATGTCTTCATTGGTGAGCACAATGGGTGAGCGTCCGTATAGCGCAGCTCCGCGGGCCACCGCCGAGGCCGGGCGATCCATTTCGACAGGGATGTTCGGAAACTCTTTTTTTAGTCCGGCAAGCACCTGCGGCATCTGTGTGGCGGCTCCGGAGAGCACAATGCGGTCAAAACCGCTCACTCCCTTTTCCAGCGCACGTTCCATAACGTCCCGTGTCAGTCCGACCGTTTTGTCCAATAACTCGGATGTAATCTGTTCGAACTGACCGCGGGTAAGTTCGATTGTATGTCCCTCAAAGCGAAAACTCGTTTTGTCGCGGACTGACAGGCGACTCTTGGCGTTTTCAGTTTTCAACAACAGATCGTTGCAGAAATAATGATCGTCGAAAATTTCATCGAAAACTTCATGGCCGGACTTGCCCGAATAGCCGGCGAGTATGTTGACCGCGTATAATAGAATTTTGTCGTCCCAGTCTTTCCCGCCAAGCAAATGGTCGCCGCCGCAATCCACGATCGTCGCACTATTGCCATCGAATTTTATAATGGTGACGTCGAAAGTAAAGCCTCCCAAATCGAACACTATGACGGTCTGCGGTTTGTCGAAATCCTTTATGTAGGCCATGGCCGCCAACAGGGGCTCTGGAACGACGCGGACCGTTTCCATTCCGGCTATCAGACATGCGTCCTTGATGGCGTCGCGCCCATGCTGCCCAAAGTAGTACGGACACCCTATGATGACATTCCTTACTTTGTCCTCGACTGCGTAGGAGGCGAGTTGAGTGAGTTTTGACACGACTATGGCGGCCAGCAATTCAGGACTGAAATCCATGTCGTGCAACTTCACGCTGGAATCCGGATCGCTCAGCAGACGTAAGATGTTGGAGCATACCAGCTCGGGATCGGTGAGCATTATTTCTTTTGCCACGTCTCCGACTGTGTATGAGTCCGGACTTTCAATGAACACTACAGTCGGCAAAGCGCCGAAGTCCATATAATCGAAAGGAATCTCACACGGAGTTCCGAACTGATCGATGCATGCGATTCTGGCATAGCTTCTTCCGAGGCTTATGCCGTATACAGTGTGTTCCGGTTTACGTTCTTTCAGCGGTTCCTTCATGGTTAATATCGTGAGGGGACAAAACACGGGCCGTTCGCTCTATTTAGCTTCAGATGTGCTACTCCGTAAAGGTGTCGGCAACGGTTGATGCTATTGTTATCAGGAAAGAACGCGTTCGATAGTGATAACGTGGTGGAAAGGCAGAAATCTGTCCGCAACAAAGGTAGTGATTTTATTTCAATTACCAAAATTTGACGCGAATATATGTGTTAAAATTACACAAAAATGGCGATGCCCGTAGACAGGCATATATATGTTTGGGTCTTGATATTATGCGTAACTCTTTGTAACTTTGCCGATATTAATCAAAATATACAGACGTATCATGGGATATAAGCTTGAGAATACATTGCTTGAACTGGAGGTCTCGGCGCAGGGTGCAGAACTTCAGAGCGTCAAAAATAAGCGGACAGGTTTCGAATATTTATGGCAGGGGAATCCCGCATACTGGAAACGGCGTTCACCGGTGTTGTTCCCGATTGTGGGCGCTGTGTGGAACGGTGAATTCAGAATGGACGGCAAGACATACACTATGGGTC
>USIY01000295.1 GCA_900554845.1 uncultured Bacteroidales bacterium
ACCGAAACGCCCTCGACAACGACCTTGTTCTCGGCGGGGAGAGCACGCAGGACAACGCCCTGCTTGCCGCGATCCTTACCAGAGAGAACCTGGACCTTATCGCCCTTCTTGATATACATATATCTCCCCTAACTACAGGGTCTCGGGAGCGAGCGAGACGATCTTCATGTACTTCTTGTCACGAAGCTCGCGAGCGACAGGCCCGAAGATACGGGTGCCGCGGAGCTCGCCGTTGTTGTTGAGCAGCACGCAGGCGTTGTCATCGAAACGGATGTAGCTGCCGTCGGGACGACGAATCTCCTTCTTGGTACGTACCACTACAGCCTTGCTGACGGTACCTTTCTTAACCTCCGACGACGGGATTGTGCTCTTGACGGTGACTACGATAGTGTCGCCGACGCTGGCATACCGGCGTCCGGTTCCACCGAGAACATGGATGCAAAGGACTTCCTTCGCGCCGCTGTTGTCGGCTACTGTCAAACGTGATTCGGTCTGTATCATGGTTACTTAACTTTTTCGATGATTTCTACCAGTCTCCATCTCTTGGTCTTGCTCAAGGGACGGGTCTCCATCAGGCGAACCTTGTCGCCGACCGAGCATTCGTTCTTCTCGTCGTGGGCGTGATATTTCTTAGTCTTGTTGACAAACTTGCCGTAGATAGGATGTTTCTCCTTCCACTTGATCTCGACCGTAATGGTCTTGTCGCACTTGTTGCTCGAAACCACTCCGACACGCTCTTTTCTCAGATTTCTTTTCTGTTCCATTTTTCAGATTGTCAGATGTGTTGTTACTCAGCGCTGGGAGCTGCGGCGGCCGCGATCTCCTTCTGACGCAATACAGTCTTCAGACGGGCTATCTGGCGACGGTCACGGGTGATCTTCGCCGGGTTGTCTGAGGGAGTAATCGCGTGCGCTACTTTCAATTCACGATAAGCCTTCTCCGAGGCCTCTATCTGGGCCTTCAGTTCCTGAATGCTTAATTCCTTGATTTCTTCCTTTTTCATTATCTCTCTTTGGTCATTTATAGACTGTGGATCGGGTAAACCCTTTCCGAAATGCAAAATTAATAAAAATTCTTGACATTATGGCAATTCGCCTCAAAATATGAGGTTAAAAAGCCATAAAAAGCGGAAAAATTATTATAAACCGCCCCCACACCCTATAAAAAGGTGCGAGGGAGGCTGTCATTTCATCAGGATTTCTCTGAAATCCGTAGTTGTTTATCAGACGTTCTGCGAGGGATCATAGTCGCGGCGTACCACGAACTTGGTCAATACGGGAAGCTTCTGTGCGGCCAGACGAAGTGCTTCCTTAGCAACATTGTAAGGCACACCCTCTACCTCGATCAGGATACGTCCCGGCGTAACGGGCGCAACAAAGCCTTCGGGATTACCTTTACCTTTACCCATTCGCACCTCGGCAGGCTTCTTGGTGATAGGCTTATCGGGGAAGATACGGATCCAAATCTGGCCTTGACGCTGCATGTAACGCGTCACCGCCACACGGGCGGCCTCAATCTGACGGCCCGTAATCCATTTCGAATCCAGAGTCTTGATACCGAACGAGCCGAACGCCAGCTGATTGCCGCGCTGTGCCTCGCCTTTCATCCGTCCCTTTTGAGAGCGACGGAACTTTGTTCTTTTAGGCTGTAACATTATCCAGGTTCAGTTTTTAGCGATTGTTATTATTCTTCTTGTTGCGGAAACCGCCACGGCCGTTGCCGCCACGCTGAGGCATGGGGCGTCCGGGCTCTTTCTGACCGGCCACGTAAGTGGGCGTCAGTTCCTTCTTGCCGTAAACCTCGCCACGGCAGATCCACACCTTGATACCGATGATACCGACTTTGGTGAGGGCCTCTACCATTGCGTAATCGATGTCGGCGCGCAATGTGTGCAGCGGCGTACGGCCTTCCTTGAACATCTCGCTACGGGCCATTTCCGCGCCGTTCAGACGTCCGCTGACCTGTACTTTGATACCCTCGGCGCCCATGCGCATGGTGCTTGCGATCGCCATCTTTACGGCACGACGATAAGCAACTTTATTCTCTATCTGACGCGCGATGTTGTTGGCCACGATCTCCGCATCCAGCTCGGGACGCTTGATCTCGTAGATGTTGATCTGAACATCCTTGTCGGTGAGCTTCTTCAGCTCCTCCTTAAGGATATCGACATCCTTGCCGCCCTTGCCGATGATCATGCCGGGACGGGAAGTGGCGATCGTGATAGTGGCCATCTTCAAAGTACGCTCAATGATGATTCGCGACACACTTGCCTTTTCCAGACGCTTGTGCAGATACTTGCGGATCTTGGAGTCCTCAAGGATGGTGTCTCCGTATTTCTTACCGCCGTACCAGTTGGAGTCCCAACCGCGGATTACACCCAGACGGTTGCTGATAGGATTAACTTTCTGTCCCATTTGCGTCAGTCTTTATTAATTGTGTCAACGAAAATAGTAACGCTGTTGGAGCGCTTGCGAATGCGGTATCCGCGGCCCTGGGGGGCCGGACGCATGCGCTTCAGCATCGGTGCGGCGTCGACAAAAACGGTCTTGACGAAGAGTTCGCCGGCCTCTGCCTTACGCTCGTTCTTCTGTTCCCAGTTTGCGATGGCGCTGCGGAGCAGTTTCTCAACATCGCGGGCAGCCATCTTGTTGGAAAATTTAAGTATGCCGAGAGCCTTGAATGCCTCCTGGCCGCGGATCATGTCCACCACCAGACGCATCTTGCGAGGCGACGACGGTATGTTGCGCAGCTTTGCGCCGAAGGTGCTCTTGCGAGCTTCCTTTATCTTATCGGCAGCTGTTCTTTTTCTTACACCCATTGTATTCTGTTTTTTCTTGAATTGTTAGTGGGGACCGTTACTTCTTCTTGTTACCGGCGTGGCCGCGGAATGTACGGGTGGGAGCGAACTCGCCGAGTTTGTGTCCCACCATGTTCTCGGTCACGTAGACGGGAATGAACTTGTTACCGTTGTGCACGGCAAAAGTGTGACCCACGAAGT
>USIY01000296.1 GCA_900554845.1 uncultured Bacteroidales bacterium
CCGTGCAGAGCGTCGGCGTGATGGGCGACGAGCGCACCTACGAGCGCTGTGTGGCGCTTCGTGCCGTGATCAGCACCGACGGCATGACCGCCGACTGGGTACACCTCCCCTACGAGCTTCTGGCCAAAGTCAGCAACGAGATCATCAACAAAGTCCGCGGCGTGAACCGCGTAGTCTACGACATCTCCTCCAAGCCGCCGGCCACAATAGAGTGGGAGTGAGCAATAATTTTGAATGTTGAATGTTGAATTTTGAATTATGGGGCGCAGAGAGGACAATGTAGTACTGCAAAAGTCGTTGGAATTCGCTGTACGTATTGTTAAGCTCTATAAATATCTGCGAAATGAGAAACAGGAGACTGTCCTATCGAAGCAATTGCTTCGCTGCGGCACTTCTGTCGGAGCCAATCTTCACGAGGCTCAGGAATCTGTTTCGCAGAAAGAATTCGGAACAAAGGTTTATATTGCCCTCAAAGAAGCTCGTGAGACCGAATACTGGCTCGCATTGCTGTATCAGACAGATTATCTCACAGCTGACGAATACCAAAGCATAAACACCGACTGCACGGAGCTACTGAAACTTCTCGTTTCAATCACCAAAACCCTCCGTTCCCATTAATTCAAAATTCAAAATTCAACATTCAAAATTCTATAAATCGCGTCTTGAATGGCGCAAGACTAATCTCGGCTTCTGAAAAGCTTGCTTTTGCAGAAAGTGAGAGGCGGTTATTTATGATTCCAACATGCGAAAGTTCAACAATTTATAGAGGGATTGAAAAAAACATGAAATATCAGCTGAATACGCTGTATGTCAGCGAAAATGTGTAACTTTACTTGTTGACATATACGCGATATCCAAAACAGTGGCAAAGATTACAATTCAAAATACCAATATATCCATTATCGCCGTCAATGGGAATGATTATATTTCGTTGACCGATTTGGCACGACATAAAAGCGATGAACCTAATGCAGTGATTGCAAACTGGTTGCGCAACCGCAACACAATAGAGTATTTAGGCATTTGGGAGCAGCTTTACAATCCGAATTTTAAACCCACCGAATTCGAGGGGTTTAGACGGCAGGCCGGGCTGAATGCGTTTACGCTCTCTCCAAAGAAATGGACGGATACGACAAATGCTATTGGTATAGTCGCTAAATCAGGTCGTTATGGAGGAACGTATGCGCATAAAGACATCGCATTGAAGTTTGCAACTTTTACAGATCGCTCAAATCAATGAGTTGTTAATACTTCAAAGTTCATTCAGAAAGGATCTTGCTGATTTGGGTGCCTGCTTGCCCGACTCTATCCTCTGAACTTCTCTTAATCCCTCGCAAATGCGCGAAGTCAGCATGTCATTTTCCGTAACGGGAACAATCTTAAACGTACCGATACGGGATGTAAGCAATACTGACTCTCCCGCTTTCACTTTTGACAGAATTGATGTCTGTTTTGCCCTGAAATCTCTTGCACTTATTATTTCCATAATTTTTAGATGGCTATAAAATATATTTTTACAAAGATAACGAATTGATACCAATTTGGTATCCAATTGGGCATCCGATTAACAAACATTAACCATTCGTCCACCTCACGTAACTATTCAGCGAATCGTTTGAACGAGGTTATGGAGAAATAATCTTCTGAATTTTATGAATTTAGTGGCGATTTTATTTGCGCATGTCAGATAAAATCGCTATCTTTGTATCTGTGAAACAGCAGGTTAACGACATAAATTCGGTTTTGGCCGGACTATTATCCGAACTTCAATCGTTGAGAAAAACGGTTGATTCCCTGTATGCCGAAAATCATTCGCTTAACCGCAATGTCGACAGACTGCTGAAAGAGAACCGCGAACTGCGCAAGCGGCTGGAGAAATATGAGAAGACAGGCGACGAAATCGACGCCGACGCCCGTTTCTATTATCTTCTCAGCGACGATCTTCCTTTCCCCAATCATTATGAGAACATGCTCGCCGCCGAGCACTGGGGTTTCAAGGTCTCGAAGGAAATGGCTCTTCTGCGTACGCGCGAGGATGTGGACAAATATATCGCTTATTGGGACGAGCACCGCAAGAATCTTCCGGTGGCCACTGACGGACTGGTGTTCAAAGTGAACGATCTGCGTCAGCAACTCAATCTGGGTTATACCGCCAAATCACCGCGCTGGGCTGTGGCTTTCAAGTTCAATCCGGAGCGTGAATGCACCCCGTTGCGTTTCGTCTCGTTCGAGACAGGACGCATGGGTATAGTTACGCCGGTGGCCAATCTTGAGCCCGTGCAGTTGTCCGGAACTGTCGTGAAACGGGCTTCCCTGCATAACGAGGACATAATGCGGGAACTGGACATCCACGCCGATGACTGGCTTTATGTGGAGAAAGCCGGAGAGATCATCCCCCAGATAGTGGGTGTGGACATGTCGCACCGAGATCCTGCCGCCCCTAAGATTGTCTTTGTGAAGGAATGCCCCGAATGCGGCACACCGCTGAAACGCATTTTCGGAGAGGCGGCGTGGTGCTGCCCCAACAAATATGGATGCCGTCCGCAGATCACCGGACGCATCGAGCACTTCTGCGCCCGACGAATGATGGATATTGACGGAATCGGCGAAGAAACCGCCGAACTCTTGTATAGCGCAGGTTTGTGCGAGAACATTGGCCAGATTTATGACCTGACGGAAGAAAAGCTGGGCAATCTGGACCGCATAGGTCCCAAGACCTCCCAACGTATCATAAAGGGTATCGAGGAATCCAAAAAAGTTCCCTTCGAACGAGTTCTTTACGCCTTGTCCATTCCAAATGTAGGCGAGACCACGGCCAAACGCCTTGCCATGGGCGTGGGGAGCATGGAGAATCTGCAGAACATGACGGAGGAACAGATCGCCGTGATTCAGGACATCGGCCCTGTTATCGCCAAATGCATCCACGAGTTTCTGCGTGAGCCCGTCAATATTAAAAACATCGAGGCCTTGAAAC
>USIY01000297.1 GCA_900554845.1 uncultured Bacteroidales bacterium
GAATACACGTATCAGAACGTGGGCGACGACACATGGCTGCTGACCAAAATGTCGCTTGCCATTGCGTTGGCCCGCACCGGTGCGTTCGACGAGGCGCTGCGCATAGCCCGTACGGAACTTGACAACGCTCAGGACAAGAAAGGCGCGGCGTATACTAAGGCGCAGCGTATGTACGCCAAGATTCTGCTTTTGGCCGACGTTAATCTCAAGGGCGCGCTGAAAGCATATAAAGAATATTTCCGGAAGCAGAAGCAGTATGCCGTCGATAACTTCAGCCGGATGACCGGTCCCGAGCGGGAGCAGTACTGGCTGATGTTGCGCCCCTTCATCGCCGACTGTTATTCGTTGGAGGAAGCAGATCCCGGATTTCTGTACGATGTGACGCTTTTCTCGAAGGGACTGTTGCTGCAGATAAGCCGTCACTCCGGCGATGGTGTGGCGTCCGCGGATGCTTTGCGTACTTTGGATTATACATGGGAGGACATTCGGGCGCGACTGAAAAAACGTCAGACAGCCGTTGAGTTCATAGAATATGAAAAGGGTGGTGAGCAACGTATGGCGGCTTTGGTTTTGAAACAGGGTGGCAAACCTGTTTTCGTCCCGCTTACTTCCCCATCTGAGATATTGTCGATAGCGGGTGCGGCGATGCGGTCGACCGACCGTAAAGACAAAGACGGTTTATACCGCGACGGGCGTCTGCAGTCGTTGGTCTGGACCCCGGCGTTGCTGAAGTCGCTCGAGGGGGCCGACAGGGTGTATTTCGCACCGGACGGATATATGCACCGGCTGGCGATGGAATATATGCCTCAGGTGGATGGAAAGGAGATGTACCGTCTCACTTCCACGAGACGTCTGATGGAAAAGAAGGAGTGTCTGGCACCCGCGACGGCGATGCTGCTGTGCGGAGGTATAAGTTATGAGGTGAACCGCGACGAGGACAACCGGGGCGAAAACGACAGCGTGGCTTATTACAATTATCGCGGAGCTTACTTTCCGAGGCTGGATGCCTTCAACGACGAGTCGATTAAGCTGCATTCCTACCGCGAAAATCCCGCGGACACGCTGCTTTCGGGAAGCTTTGCCTCTGAACAGCGTTTCAGGGAACTGGCCGGTAAATATCCTTCGATATTGATTTCGACTCACGGAGATTTCTATGCCAAGGAACTTCCGGTGCCAAACGATTTGAAGCCGGTGGAATCGGCGCAGACAATGTCGCAGAACGTCATAGCGTTCGCGGGCGCCAACCGGACGTTGAAAAGATCGGACTTCCCGGCGTCCTCGGAACGTGACGGAATACTGTCGGCTCTGGAACTTTCCGAGATGGATCTCTCCGGTTGCGAGCTTTTCGCGGTTTCCGCATGCCAGACGGCTTTGGGATATATCACTTCCGACGGAGTCTTCGGGTTGCAGCGCGGACTGAAGAACGCCGGTGTGAAGGCCATGCTGCTTAGTCTTTGGAGCGTCAACAGCCGGGCGACGAGTCTGTTGATGTCCAATTTCTATTATTACATAGGACAGAATATGTCTCCTCACAAGGCATTGACCGAGGCAAGGAAGATGTTTGCCGTCAGCAAGAATAATGACAAAGTGGAAGAGTCGACTTACGTGTTCGATCCGGCCATAATGGCGCTGGTGGTGGATGAACAGGACGAGATGGACTACAATTCTCCTCAGTTCACCGACGCTTTTATTCTCATTGACGCGATCGACTAATAATTGAAAACTAACCGTTAAAACGATGAAATATAACGCATTGATAGTAGGCTTGGCTTTAATGCTGCCCGTGCAGAATGTCATGGCGCAGCGCCCCGGAGGCGTGGCCGTGGACAGCTGGGAAGTGAACGTGCGCCAGATGCCCGCGGATGTCCGCGAGGAAATTACCGAGACAATGAGCCGGCTTAACGGCACCGAGGATGACCGCGGCATCATAGCCGAGGTGGGGAAGGCTGTAGGCTTCGGCCTCATATCGAGTCTTGTGGACGTGGTGGTCACTGAAACCTTCAATCTGGCCCAATACCGCAAGAAACAGAAAAGGGAGTGGATGAAGATGATCCAGAACGAGAACAATTACACCGACAGCATCACCTCCATCAAGGGACTCAAGGATTTCTATACCCAGCCCTCCACGCGCGGAGCGCTCGATCCCTCGGACATTAATTTCGACGGCATAGAGATCCGCGGCATGCGCAACGGTAAGGAGGCCATCTATATGTCGTGCAGCATCGACCGCGACAAACTGGACCACATGTTCCGCCACAGCAAATTCAATCTTGTGATCGACACCCTTGCGTTCTATCCCTATCAGTGCCATCTTCCCAATGTGACGGCCAACGGCATCAGGACCATGAACGAGCTGAAGAAGGGAAAGGCGAAAGTGAAGGGGGACACCATCCTGCGCCCGGGCAAAGGAGGCAACGGTTTCTCGTTCGACGAGCGTAACAACCTCCGTGTGGCCATTGACTTCTCTCTGTCTTCCTCATGGATCAACCAGGCGATACAGGTGCATCAGAACGTGGAGCTGGGCGATTTTAAATTCATGATCAACATCCCCGACAATGTGCTTGTTTACACCTATTCCCGCCGTGGCGTGATGGACAAGGCGAAGGATATGCCGGAGCAAGAGCGCGAGGCGTTCCTTAACCGAGAATTGCTGAAAGTGGAGGGCGACTGTTTCGTGGTGCCCCGTTCATATATGCCTCTTGGCGACGGTACCCCGCGGTGGGGAACCGGAGAGTACAATATCAAGGTGAAAGTGCGTGAGTCGTGCCAGTTCGCCGACAACAGCGAGAAAGCCAAGCATTGGCATGAGGATTACAAACGTCTGCGACAGATGCAGAACCGCAGCAGCGAAGTGCAGGAGTATTTCCAGACGTTGTGGAACCAGAACGGCATGAAACTCCTGAAATCCTCTTATTCCACGGCGTTGGGCACAGCAGTGAAGCAGCTTCAG
>USIY01000298.1 GCA_900554845.1 uncultured Bacteroidales bacterium
TCCGTAGTCGGGGACTATCAGGGATCCGTTGTCTCCTTTGTAACCGATGCCTGACTGAATGGCCCAGAATCGCTCGGAAACGGGCGCTGAGTCGATGCAGACGCGGCAGACGGTGTCAAGGTTCATTTCGGAGAGAATCGCTCTCAGACGGCTTCTGATGGCTTCATGGTAGTCTTCCCCGTATGCGTAGCGGCTTATGTAGGGAAGTCCCGACGCCCGGCTTTCGGCGGGTGAATACGGGAAAGCGGCGCAGATGATGCTGCGTGTTCCCGGAAGGACATTGTTCAGATCCATTCTCAACACCGCGTGCCGTTCCATCCAGACCATACCCGCGTGCATGCCGGAGGAGATCCATTGTCGGATCCGGGCATTCTCCTTTTCGTCTGTAGGAACAGCGCGCGCCACTCCCGCGGCGACGGCTCCCGCCGACTCCAAGGCCGCGAAAAGGCGTTCCTTTACTCCGCTCTCCCCCATCTTCGCGGTTATTTCCGGTCGAAATCCGCGGGCACCTCCCCCCATCGGTCCGTATCCCACTTCCGTATGCTCACATCGTAATGATTGGTGTTGAGCCATACCAAAGCGCGTTCAAGCATTCTGAACACCGGCTCGGTCGAGGCGTCGCGCTTCAAATGTGTCTTGACCTTCCGGTTGCGGACCCAGGCCATCCCGGACACAGAGTCGGAATAAACGGTGTGCCTCTCCCCTTTTTGCGCCATTAGGGCAAGAGCGTGGACTATCGCCAGAAACTCTCCGATATTGTTTGTGCCTTTTTTGAACGGACCCACGCGGAACAGCTCTTTTCCGGTCATCAGTTCCACTCCCCTGTATTCCATCACTCCGGGATTGCCCATGCAGGAGGCGTCGACGGCCCAGCCGTTCAGGTCGATTTCGGGGAAGGCGAAGTAATCGGTTTTTCTCTCTATGCGGTCGGGTTGCCGGGGCGTGGGTTTGTGTTCGGTCGCGTTCATGAGCAGACTGCCGATCTGCCGGGAGTCGGAACGGCTTTCGAAACGTCGGAAAGCCTCGGCGGCTTCCTGGGGAGAGTCATAGCTCTTGAACACGGCGCCGTCGTAGCCGTCCACCTGCTCCATTGCGTCGTTGAAATCATCGTATACGCCAGGCTGACGGCCGGTGAAGACTGCGTAGAATCGTTTGCTGTAATTCATGCTTCCGGACGGTAGTTGTAATCGTGGCGCAGCGTCTCGAACTGTTCGGGTTGAAGCCTCAGAGGAGCGGTGTCGTCGGCGGGATCATAGCTTTCCAGGATGCGTTCCGGCGTAGGGAGCACAGCGGTTCCGAGATCATATGCCGGCTCCAGGCCTGAGGTGTCCATCTTTATGCCGGAATGTTTCTCCAGAGCTTCGAGAAGCATGCGGGTGGCACGTTCTTTCCCCTGGCGGGAATAACCGGCGATATGGAATGTGCCGTAGTTCACCGCGTCGAGCAGTTCTCTGTTGATGGTGGGCTCCCCCTCCCATACGTCGATTGCGGTGCGTAGCGTCGGATCGGACTTGATCTTGCGCAACAGGGCTTCGTTGTCCACTACCGGACCGCGGGCGGCGTTTATGAATATGCGGTCCTTCCCCATCAGGTTCAGCTCACGGTCGCTTACAAGATGATATGTGGCGTCCTCCCCTTCGCGGGTGAGCGGCGTATGGAACGTCACCGCCTTGCAGTTGGACATGATGTCGTCGAGAGTATGGTAATTCCCGGGCAATCCGGCGCGCTGGCGAGGTGGGTCCGACACCCACACTTCGGTGCCTAAATTCTCGCCCCATGCCTTGACGATATGGCCGATATTACCGCAACCCACCACTCCGAGACGGTCTTCATCCGGTTTGAAACCAAGTCTGAGCAATGCGCTCCACACATATTGCGCCACTCCTGGGGCGTTGCATCCCGGGGCATTGACGGCCGTTATGCCGTTTTCTTCAAGCCAGTGTAAGTCCAGATGGTCGGTGCCGATAGTGCCGGTGCCTACGAATTTCACTTTCGAACCTTTGAGAAGGCTGGCGTTGCAGCGTGTGCGGGTGCGTACAAGCAGCGCGTCGGCGTCGCGCACCAGTTCGGGACAGATGTCGTCCTGGTCCACGTAGGTTATGTCGCAGCCGGCGCCGAAGCGTCCGCGGATATAAGGTATGTTTTCGTCAACGATTATTTTCATAGAACTGCTATGATGAAGAATGTCAGATAGATCGCACAGATAATCAGAGCGGGGATCCACGGTTTGCGGATTTTCCACAAGGCAAAGAGATTGGCGAACTGGAACGCCGCGCACATGTAGAAAGTTACGATATACGCTGTCAGATTGTTGTAGTCAAGCACCATCATCGCGACAGAGCAGAACTCCATCACGATTACGGCGGCGTTGAACGTCTGGTGACGGAGGTTGCCGGCGAAGAGCTTCATGGCGTTGTTCAGCCCGAGAAGCAACGACACTACGGCGGTGAATCCTATGTTCAGAAGCCCGGTGAACATCATTTCGTGCGACAGGCTGCTTTGCCAGATATTCGACAGTTGCGGAAATACAAGTGCGTCCAAGGGTATAAGTCCCAGCCCAAGAACGATCCAATATGGCGCGGCGAGTCCCATCAGAAAGGCGAATGCTTCACGGAGATGAAGGCATTTGAACATGGCGGCGATTATCAGTATCGGGACCGCCATGAACAGGAATCCGTATTGAATCATTGAGCCTAACGAAAGGATCGTGGCGATCAGGAATATTCCTTGTGCGGCGTTGCCGCTGCGGTAATTGTTGAAAAGGATTCCGAGACATCCCAGACATGCCGGCGCCATGATGCAGGAGGATGTGAGCGATCCTGTCACCCAAGGGATCGATGTCGCGGTAAGCATGAAGAATCCCGGCAGCATCGTCCCCGATCCCGGCACCACCGAGAAGGATTTGTTGATCAGCGAAAGCGCGACGGCCGTCCCCGACAGCAGAATC
>USIY01000299.1 GCA_900554845.1 uncultured Bacteroidales bacterium
CTTCCACAGCAGGACGAGGTGCTTCGCGACATGTGCGCGTTCATCACCGGCGACGCCCCGCGCGACGTATTCGTTCTCAACGGTTACGCCGGTACAGGAAAGACATCTCTTGTAGGCGCCTTAATCAAGGCCCTCGACGTTCTCAAACGCCGTGTCGTGGTCCTGGCTCCCACAGGAAGAGGCGCAAAAGTGGCTTCAGGAATGTCCGACCATCCCGCCAGCACCATCCACCGCCGTCTGTTCCGGCCCGATTTGTCGGACCCTTCCGGCCATAGATATCTTCCGGCTCCGAACCAGTCGCGCGACACTCTGTTTATCGTCGACGAAGCCTCGCTGATCGCCGACACAGGCTCCGGAGAATCCTCGCTGCTGCAGATGCTCGTGAGATATGTTTATTCCGCGCCCGGATGCAAGATGCTGATGATGGGCGACGAGGCACAGCTTCCGCCCGTGGGCCAGGCAATCGCCAATGCGATGAGTCCGGACAGGCTGCGTTCGTTCGGCCTGAATCCCCTGCCCCATGTGCTCGACATTTCAATGAGGCAGAACTCCTACAGCGGCATCATCCACAACGCCACATTGATGCGGCATCTGCTCTATCATCCAGATACGGAACTAAGGCCCTACATCGACGCAGCGGGGTTTGACGACGTAAGAGTCATAACATCCCGTGAACTCCCCGACGAGCTCGAGGATTCATATTCTCAGGTGGGACGCGAGGAAACTTTGATCATAACCCGAGCCAACTGGCGTGCCAACGACTTCAACCAGGCTATCCGCCGCCAGGTTTTCGACATGGAAAGTCCGGTGGAACGCGGAGACAGACTCGTGATTACCAAAAATGATTACTTCTGGGGCAAGCAGAACGGCAACAAGGGGCTTATCGCCAACGGCGATATGGCCGAAGTGACGTGGACCGGCGCCACTGAGAAAGCCTACGGCCGATATTTCACCAACGTGGAGCTCCAGTTGACTGACGGCAGGATAATCCAGGCTTTGCTGATGCTGCGCAGTCTCGTCACCAAAGGCGCCAATATACCGCGTGAAGAAATGGAGAGGTTTTACAACCGTATCGCGGCGGACGCGGATGGAGTTTTGTCTGAAAAAATTGCCGCCGCCCTGAACAGCCCCTATTACAACGCGCTGCAGGCCAAACATGCATATTGCGTAACCTGTCATAAAGCGCAGGGAGGTGAATGGAAACATGTCTACATCGACATGGGAGGCATTGATCCCGACAATCTCGGTACGGAATTTTACCGCTGGATATACACCGCCATTACACGTGCCACCGAACGGGTCTATTTCATAAACCCGACCATACCCGTCAACCAATGACATCCTATAACAAAAAAAGCAGCCAGAAAGGCTGCTTTTTTAATATAGTTGAACTTGATCAGTCTGCGTTCAGGTTTACGCGGCAGAAGGAAACTACGGTCAGCCCCTTCATCTCGCCGTTCAGATATTCCTGCACGGTCATCTTGGCATCGCGGTGGAACTCCTGCTCAACCAGAGCGTTCTCTTTGAAGAACTTGTTCAGGCGTCCGTTAGCGATGTTCTGAATCATCTGCTCGGGCATATTTGCGGCCTTTGCCTCGGCTGCGTCCTTCATTATCTTGCGGCCACGCTCAGCGTCCTCGGCGGTGATCCATCCCTTGGTGATGTTGGACTCAATGTGGTCCTCGCTGTCGAAGTGATTGGGGTTCAGACCGGCCTTTTTCAGAGCCACCTCGGCGGCTTTGCGGATCTGCTCCTCCTTGGTCTTCTCTACTGCGATCTCCAGCTCACGGTCAACGACCTCCTTGGGAACGTCATTGCGGCTTACGGAAACAGGGTTCATTGCAGCTACCTGCATAGCCACCTCTTTACCCACCTCTGCCGGAACATCGGGGAGATTCAGACCTACGATAGTAGCCAGCTTGTTGCCCAGGTGCTCGTAGCTTGCCACGCTGGGAGCCTCGAGCCATGCATATTCGCCCAGCTCCATCTTCTCGCCGGTCTTGCCGATTTCGTCGGTGATGTGCTCAGCGATAGTACGTCCGTCGAACACCAGCTCCTTGACCTCGTCCACGCTCTTGGCCTGAGCGGCCAGAGCGGCTTTCAGGATTTCCTTGGCCAACGCGCGGAAAGACTCGTTCTTGGCTACGAAGTCTGTCTCGCACTTCAATGTGGCGATGGCGGCGAAATTGCCGTTTGTGCCGGCGAAAACGCAACCCTCGGCGGCGTTGCGGGCCTCGCGCTTTGCAGCCACGGCCTGCCCTTTCTTACGGATGATCTCGATGGAAGCCTCGATGTCGCCGTTGGTCTCAGCCAGGGCGTTCTTGCAGTCCATCATTCCGGCGCCGGTCATCTGGCGCAGTTTCTTGATATCTTCAATGCTTACTGCCATTGTTTTACTTTTTTAAAAGGTGTAAGCCGGAGCCGAATTGGGGCCCGGCTTACGGAATATGAATTCTGTATCTGTAAACGAATTACTCTGCAGCGGGAGCTGCGGGAGCTTCCTCAGCCTTAGGAGCCTCCTCGACGGGAGCCTCGGCCTTGGACTCGTTGCGGCGAACGCGACGGCGCTTGTTGGCTGCGGGAGCCTCGCCTTCCTCGCCTTCCTTAGCCTCGGGAGCGTCCAGTTTCTCCACCTTGCGCTCCTCCAGGCCTTCGGCCATGGCGCCGCACACTGCGTCAAGAATCAGTTCGATGCTCTTCGAAGCGTCATCGTTGGCGGGAATCACGAAATCGATGTCCTCAGGATTCGAGTTGGTATCGACGATACCGAACACGGGAATACCCAGACGCTTGGCCTCTGCCACGGCGATATGCTCCTTCATGACGTCGACTACAAACAGAGCAGACGGGAGACGGCTCAGGTCGGCTATGGAGCCGAGGTTCTTCTCCAGCTTTGCACGCTGACGGGTGATCTGCAGTTTCTCGCGCTTCGACAGGTTG
>USIY01000300.1 GCA_900554845.1 uncultured Bacteroidales bacterium
GAATGGGAATGTCACGCATGTCACCGTTTCACGGCCACTCCACGGCTGGTGCTGCTCGGTGGACATTGGTGTCCGGAGTGCTTCACTGCCCGGGCTGATCTGGATTCGATTGCTGAGAAGAATCCGTTTTTTGCGCAGGTATACCGTTGATTTTTTTACGGCTTATTTTTTCACTAAGAGTTTGCATGAACGCCCAGAAATTCGGCACGAACAATGTGCCGATAAAGGCGTTCATGGCCATGCCGAACACCACGGCCGTTCCCAGTGCCTTTCGGCTGTTTGCTCCTGGTCCGGTGGCGAAAAGCATCGGCAGTACGCCGAACACGAATGCAAGCGCGGTCATCATGATGGGACGGAAACGCACCTGGCCCGCTTCCTGGGCGGCCTGAAGGATCGGCGCCCCCTGTTTGTGGTAGTCCATGGCGAACTCCACGATAAGGATGGCGTTTTTGGCCGACATGCCAAGCAGAAGGATCAGACCGATCTGGGTGTAGATGCTGATGCTCTGGCTCATGCATACGCATCCGAATACGGTGCCGAGCACCGCCACAGGCATCGACAGAATCACGGCCACCGGGTCGCTCCAGCTTTCATATTGTGCCGCCAGCACCAGCAGGGTCATGATGATGGCGAATATAAAGACTATGCTCACCGTAGTGCCGGACTGAGTCTCCTGATAGGCCTCGCCGGTCCAGGCGTAACTGTAATTCTTGCCCAGGGTGTCCGTCACGATTTCCTCCATGGCCTTTATTCCGTCCGAGGAACTGACTCCGTCGGCGGGTGTGGCCGTCAGGCCGGCCGTGGTGTACATGTTGTAGCGGCTCACTGTGGAAAGTCCCATTGTCGGTTCTATGGTGGTGAACGAAGAGAAAGGCACCATCTCTCCTTTCGAATTCTGCACGCTAAGTTTCAGAACGTCCTCCACGTTGCTTCGTGCGTTGCCCTGGCTTTTCATTATCACCTGGAAACTGCGGCCGAACTCGTCGAAGTCGTTGACGTAGCTCTGTCCCATGTATGCCGACAAAGCGTTGTAGATGGAATTAAGCGATATTCCCATCAGTTCGGCTTTGTCTCGGTCAAAATTCAGCTTGTACTGCGGTGTGCTTCCCTGGAATGTGGTGTTGACGGAAGCTATTCGGGGATCCTTCAGAGCCGCCGCTTCAACGGAGCGCAACGCTTGTTGCAGCTGTGAGCTTCCCAGATTGGAGATGTCGAGCAATTGCATCTCCAGTCCCGATGACATGCCGAGTCCCGGTATGGAAGGGGGATTGATGGAGAAGGACACGGCTTCCTGATATTTGGACGTTATGGCGTTGACTTTGGCGATGATGCTGTTGATGTTTCCTTCTTTTCCCTTACGTTCGTTCCAGGGCTTGAGCTGTATCATGAAGGATCCGGCATTGCCGCCGGCGCCACCGAAGAAAGATTGACCCGCCATAGACACCAGATACTCCACCTGCGGCACTTCCTTCATGATTTCCTCCTGCATGGCGTCCACCACCTTGCTTGTGCGCTCCAAAGATGCTCCGGGAGGCAACTGTATGCTTGTCATGAAATGTCCCATGTCCTCCGGAGGAAGATAGCTGGTGGGCCATTTCAGAAAACCCCAGAAAGCGATGATGACGATCGCAAGATAGACGGCCATTGAAATACGGTCGTGTCTAAGCATCTTTCCTATGCATTTTGTGTAGGTGGCCTCGAACCATGTCCAGAATTTATTGAACCATCGGTAAATGAAAAAATTCGTTTTTTTAGGAGGCTGGAGAAAAAGTGCGCATAGCGCCGGAGTAAGCGTCAGTGCGTTGAATCCGGAGAAAGCCGTCGAAATTGCGATTGTAAGGGCGAATTGTTTGTAGAGCTGGCCTGTTATGCCGCTCACGAACGCCGTTGGGATGAACACCGACAGCAGGACGAGCACTTCCCCCACCACGGGTCCGGTGAGCTCTTTCATGGCGTATTCCGCGGCCTGCGTGCGGTTCAGCTTTCCTTCGTCGAGCAAGCGCATGCAGTCCTCCACCACCACGATCGCGTCGTCAACCACGATGGCTATGGCGAGCACAAGTCCGAAAAGTGTGAGGGTATTGACGGTGAATCCCATCAGTTTCATCACCGCGAAAGTAGCTATAAGAGATACGGGGATAGTGATCATCGGTATTATCACCGCCCGCCAGTTCTGCAGGAATATGAGGATCACCAGCATAACGATGAGCGATGTCTCCAGAAATGTCACCAGCAGCTCGTCGATTGATTTGTGCACATAGTCCGTGGCGTTCATCACCACATTGTAGTGGACGCCGTCGGGGAAATATTTCGACAGACGATCCAGTTCCTTCAGCGCTCCGTCGGCCACTTCCAGTGCGTTGGCTCCCGGCAACTGTGAAATACCCATCATGGCGGTCTCTTTGCCGTTGACCTTGACCACGGTGGAGTAAGAGTTGCTTCCCAGTTCCACGCGCGCCACATCCTTGAGTCTCAGTATGCCGGTTCCGTCGGTGCGTATCACGATGTCCTCAAACTGAGACACGTCGGAGAGGCGTCCCTGCACGGAGAGGGTGTAGCTGAAGTCCGTGTTCACGTTGGTTGGAGTGGCGCCTACCGAACCGGCGGACACCTCCATGTTCTGGGCGGCTATGGCCGCGCGGACTTCGTCGGGCGAGACGTTGCGCGCTCTCATCATCTCGGGGTCGAGCCATACGCGCATGGAGTACTCGCCGGAACCGAAAGCTCCGACGTTGCCCACGCCCTTGACGCGCGACAGAGGGTCGATCAGGTTGAGCTGGGCGTAGTTGGTAAGGTAAAGGGCGTCGTATTCCTGCGGATTGTCGCTTTCAAGAGTGATGAACAGCACATTGTCGCTGCTTCTTTTTTCAACGGTGACGCCTTGCTGCACCACCGCCTCCGGCAATTGCGACTGTACCTGCGACACCTTGTTCTGGAT
>USIY01000301.1 GCA_900554845.1 uncultured Bacteroidales bacterium
ACCTGCGGCATAACGGGTCTTGGACACACCGACGGAACCGAAGTACACTGCCAATATATAGAACGTGGTGTCGGTCGAACCGCGTACGGCCGCGGCCAGTTTCGATACGAAAGCGTCGGCGCCGTTGGCCTTCATCACGTCGAGCATCATGGCGCAGCTGCCGCTGCCGCTCAAGGGTTTCATCAGCATGGTGGGAAGGGCCCCGACCCATTGCGTGTCGAACCCCATCCACGCCACGCAGCTTTCAACCCCTCCGGTTATCACGTCGAGCGCTCCGGAAGCCCGGAACATTCCGATGGCCACAAGTATGGCCACGAGATAGGGGATGATCATGACGGCCGTCTTGAAGCCTTCTTTGGCTCCTTCGATAAACACGTCGTAGACGCGCAGCTTTTTTCTTACCCCTGCCGCTATAAAGGCGATAATGACGCTGAAAAGGATCAGGTTGGCTCCGAAAGTGCTGAAAAGCGCCACTTTGTCGCCCGGGAGGGAGCAGAAAAACCATGTAACCGCCGCGACGACCGCCATTATTCCCCCCAGCCAGCCCAATATCACCCTGTCCACATGGATGCGCTGCTTGATGCAGAGCGCCGTCAGGCCCACGATAGTGGCGATGGCCGTGGCTATGAGTATGGGGATGAACACATCGGTGGGATTTGCGGCGCCCCCCTGCGCGCGGTACATCATGATGCTCACCGGCACCAGACACAGTCCGGAGCTGTTGAGCACCAGGAACATTATCATGGCGTCGGTGGCGGTGTCCTTCCGGCTGTTGAGCGACTGCATCTCCTGCATGGCCTTCAGGCCCATGGGAGTGGCGGCGTTGTCGAGGCCGAGCATATTGGCGGAGATATTCATGAATATGGCCCCCATGGCCGGATGGCCCTTGGGGATTCCGGGGAAAAGCCGGGAAAAGAAAGGACTTATCAGGCGTCCGAAAAACTCAATGACGCCCGCTTTCTCGCCGATTTTCATAATTCCCAGCCACAGTGTGAGCACGCCCGTCAGACCGAGCGACACTTCGAAGGCGAACGCCGCCTGGTCGAAGGAAGCATTCATGACCCGGCTCCATACATCCAGATCGCCGTTCCACAAGGTCTGTCCCAGCGCCATCAGAAACGCCAGGGCGAAGAACGCTACCCAGATCCAGTTCAGAACCATTTTCGGGTTAATAGAACTTTCGAATGCCCATTATTTCGCGCACGTCGGCCAGGGTCTTGGCCGCGGCCTCTCTCGCGCGTTCCGCACCCCGGCGCACGGCTTTGCCGAGGAATTCGTCGTCCTGCCGGATCTCCAGAATTCTCTCGCGTATGGGGAGGGTGACCTTCAGAATGTCCTCGGCGAGCTGTTTCTTCAGGTCGCCGTAACGTATGGAGCAATCGGCGTAAGCCCGGCGGAAATGGGCTGCCACATCGGGCTCAGAAACGAGATCCATAAGGGTGAAGAGATTGGCCACAGGCTCGCTTACGGGGCTGTCGGGCACTTTCGGTCCTTCGTCGGTGACGGCGCGCATCACCTTCTTGCGCAGCGTCTTCTCGTCGTCGATCAGATAGATGCAGTTGCCTTCGCTCTTGCCCATCTTGCCGGAGCCGTCAAGACCGGGGACCTTCACCGCCGCGGCGCCGAAATTGAAGTTGAAAGGCTCGCTGAAGTAATCCACATTGTAGAAAGAGTTGAAACGGCGGGCAAACCGGCGCGTAAGCTCCAGATGCTGCTCCTGGTCCTTGCCCACGGGCACCAGATCGGCGTGGTGAATCAGGATGTCCACAGCCATAAGGGTGGGATAGGTGAGCAGTCCCGCGTTCACGCGCTGGTTGGTCTGGTTGCCTATGATCTCTTTCTCTATTTCATCACCCTCGCTCTTGATTCCGAGGGCCTTGCGGGCCTTGTCCTTGAACGAGGCGGTGCGCATCAGCTCGCCGATGCCCACATGCATGTTCATCAGCAGGTACATTTCCGAGATCTCGGGAACGTCGCTCTGCACATATATGGTGTTTTTATCGGGATCGAGACCGGCGGCAAGATACTCCGCAAGAATGTCCTTGACGTTCTCATGGAGCATCTTGGGATCGGGATGAGTGGTGAGGGCATGCAGGTCGGCCACGAAATACCGGCAGTCATAATCATTCTGCATGCGCACGAAATTGCGCAGGGCGCCGTAATAATTGCCCAGATGCAGGTTGCCGGTGGCACGGATACCGCTCAGCACTATTTTTTTCTTTTCTTCCATTTACGCTTTCGTTTTATGACGCAAAGTTACGTTTTTTTTCAATCATAGGCAACTATGAAGAGGTTAAACAAATTCTGTAGAATAAAAAAGGGGCGCCCCCGATGCGGAAGCGTCCCTCACTCTTATAGTATCGATTCTGAAAGCGAATGTGTTATTAAAGCTCCAGGGGAGTGTATTCGAGTCCGAAAGCTTCGGCCACGGCCTTGAAAGTGATCTTGCCTTCGACAACGTTCACGCCCTGCGCGAGTCCGGGATTACGTCTGCAGGCCTCCACCCATCCGAGGTCGGCGAGTTTGACGGCGTAAGGAGTCGTGGCGTTTGTAAGGGCCAGAGTGGAAGTGTAGGGCACGGCTCCGGGGATGTTAGCTACGGCATACTGCACCACTCCGTCCACCAGGAACGTCGGGTCGCTGTGAGTTGTGGGACGGGAAGTCTCGAAGCATCCTCCCTGGTCGATGGCAACATCCACCATCACCGATCCGGGCCGCATCAGGCCGACCATGTCTTTAGTGATGAGGTGGGGAGTCTTGGCTCCCGGCACGAGCACGGATCCGATGACGAGATCGGTGTCGGGGAGCTGTTCCTCGATGTTGTGTCGCGAGGAATAGAGCGTCTTGACATTCTTGGGCATTGTTTCGGCGCAATGGCGGAGTATGTCGAGATTTATGTCGGTGATCGTCACGTCGGCAC
>USIY01000302.1 GCA_900554845.1 uncultured Bacteroidales bacterium
GCCACATCCTCCTTGGGAAGCGCCTCGTCGTCGGGCTGGTGGTAGTCGTCGCCCTCAGGTATATAGACTTCCGAACCCTTGAATTTGGTGTTGTAATAGGCCGGCTGTATTCCCACCGACAGCACCCCCTTGAGAACGCGGAACTGATAGGATGCCTGCGCGCTTACCCATGTGTTGCCGTAAAGACCGATGGATTCCATCATTCCGGTCACTCCGACGCCCATACGTTGCTTTTTGCCTAATTTCACAGGCATGTCGGCGGTGACGATGTAGCTCTGCGGCGCACGTTTTATGCCGAGCCACTGCAGGTTGGCGCCCAGACGGATACGCACGAATTCCTTTTGGCCCAGATACGCAGGATTGTAGAACGTGGGCACCGCCCAGTACTGCACGAACTGCGGGTCGTTCTGCGCCATGGCCTTTCTTCCGCCCCCCATCAGTGCAACAACCACCGTAAGCGCGATTATGAGTCTGTTGATAATTCGTCGCGGCATCATTCAAAAAAGAAAGTGATCATTACCATTCGCGACTTCACTTTGTCCAGGGCCTGGGTTCCGCGGATCGTCTGGATGTCGTCGGCCAGTTCGGGACGGTCGTGCTGCAGAATGTCGGTCAGTCCGAAGCAGAACTTGATTTCCGGATTAAGCTTGAAATAAGGGAGATAGAAGTCGCAACCTATGCCGACGGTCAGATAGGCGTCGGCTGTCTTGAATTTCAGATATTCGTTGCGTTTCTTGCCCACGTCGAATGCTCCCATAGCACCCACGGTGACGTAAGGACGGGAGTTATGGTATCTGTTGCCGCTTATTTTCAGGTCCAGCGGCAACGTCACGTACACGCTCTTCACATCCTGGCGCAGACGTTCCTCGGAAGTCGGCGACATGAATTCCACGGTTTTCGATCCGAAGGACATGCCGGGCCAGAAACGGAGATTGAAATGTTGGGCAAGACGAAGGTCTGCGAGCACCGACACATCTATGCCCGGACCCCACGAGGGAACGGACGCGTACCATTCGTTGCCGTCGGCCGTCGGCTGTCCGTTGTTCGTGAACACCAGATCCTGCATCGAGAATCCCACCGAGAATCCCAGATGCCACCGCTTTTGGTCGGCGTAGGGTCGGTTCAGGATCTTGTCGTTGAATTTTGCATGGACAGGTACGCAAAAGATGCACGCCACAAGCGTGACGAGCATCCGTTTCAATATCTTATGAAGATTGTTTATGTGCATTCCGTTTTCCAACAATTAACTAATAAACGCCCGCGGGAATCTATTATTGTCGGAAAAGGGTGAACGTATTATTGCTGAGTGCCGAAGAATGCGTAACGGCCGTGGTCCGTCAGGAGATTTTGCTCCATAAGGTCGCCGAGAGGCACCAGCACACGGACTATACCCTGGGAGTACGGCGCTATTTCATATGGTTGATAAATGAATAACAGTCCGTCGGAGGTGATGGAGAAAGTTTTTGAAAGCTGCACCTGCTCCAGATCGTCAAGCAGCGGGATATCCATCAGTTTGAGGTTGTCGCGCAGCAGAAGCGTGACGCTTGTCTCACCGTGCGGCACTATCAAGTCCTGCAGGTTCATGATGCCGCCGTGGTTGATGTCGTAGTTCACCACCTGCTCGTTGGTCATTCCGTGCGCCGCCATGCAGTCATACGTCTCGGTCACTACGTCGAACACCGCTATGCGGGGATTCACCAGCGATACAGAGAGCTGCGAATCGCCTGAACTGCAGGCGTCGACGTTGGCGGGTGAAAGGTCGGTAAGCTCGATGCTGTCGCCGAGAATAGGCTCCGGGGTGTCCTTGTCGGCAAAATGCACGCGGGCTATCTTCTCCAGAGTGTCGCGCAGCATGCGGCTGCTGTCGTCTCCAAGCACCTCCGGAAGTATTCCTTCGCCGGAATAATGTATGTAACGGCTGTTGGGCGCAGGTACCGTGTCGCCCCCTGTATATAGCGCTATCATGTCATAGGAGTAGGATACGAAACGCAGGTTCCGGTTGACTTCCTGAACCGGCGCCGATGCCGTGTCCTTGTCGTTTCCCTTGCTGTTCCCGGAACAATTGGCCACAAGCAATCCGAATATCGACATCACGAGCGAGCCTACTATGAAATTTCCAACCTTAATCATTTCAATTATTTGCTTAACTAAAAATAACCTTGATTAACCAACATATCAACATTGGCAACGGTAATAAAGTTCATTACCATCCTCCGGAAGCGCCGCCCCCGCCGGTGGCACCCCCACCGAAGCCTCCTCCGAAACCGCCGCCTCCGCCACCACCGCGGCCAAGTCCGGAGCCTAAAATGGCGCCAGCGGCAAGCGCGGCCGCTTCGTCATCCCGTTTGGGAATGCGGTATCTGCGATGGTCCTGATGGTGGCAGAACTCGCACTCATATATCTTTTCACCTGCTCCATCCCTGTAGCGTGTCGGCTTCTGAAGCACTGTGTCGGCCTTGAGTTTCATCGCTATAGTGCCGCAGGCAGGGCATCGGGTGTACTTTTTCTGGTCTGTTTTGTACGGAAACCGTTCCAAAGTGCCGCATTTGGGGCACGCCCATACGTCGTAGTCCACGGTGTTGAGTTTCTCCTCGAAATCCTGCGAGGCGCTGAGGTACTCGTTGTCCTCCTCTTCGTCAAGCCTTTTCATCTTGGCGCCGCATGTAGGACATTTCAGCCGTTTTGTACGTGCCCTTCGGTACATCCAGAACGCCAGGAGCCATAGGAGAAGTCCTGCGCCGAGCGAGAATATCGCGCATAGCATGTACGTTTTCAGATGGTCGCGCCACATCATCGCCCTGTCGTGTCCGGTAAGCTTACGGGATTTCCAAAGGTCGCGGCAGAACAGCCCCAGCCCCAGAAGGAACATCAGCCAGACGATGATTTCCACGAATTGCACGATCACTTGCC
>USIY01000303.1 GCA_900554845.1 uncultured Bacteroidales bacterium
GCAATCACAATCCATTTTCGGATTGTGAAAGCGGGCCTTTAACTGAATTTCCCTACTATAAAGGCGACCAGAAGGATCTTGATCCCTATCGTGCCGAGGCCCGCTTCTTCCGCGCGTACGAGAGCTGGCTGTTCTTCCGCGACTTCGGTCCGGGAACAATCGTGAAGACCGTGCTTGATCCCACATCGGAGGAAGTGATGGCTCCGCGCAACACCCGCGATGAATTCGTGGATTTCATCATCGAGGATCTGGAATACGCCATCAACTCCGGTTGTCTGCCCAAAGAGGCCGATATCCGCAGCACCGGCAAGGAAGGCCGCGTGACTATCGGCGCAGCCCGTGCGTTACTGGGCCGTGTATGTCTCTTCGAGGGCACCTGGCAGAAGTACCATACTGAAATGGATGAGTATCCGGCGGCTAACAATCCCACCAATGCCGGTCAGCGCGCCGAGCGCAGCCGTTACCTTCTGCAGAAGGGCAAGACAGCTCTTGAGCAGGTTATAAACGACAACAGCTATGAGCTCTTCTACAATGAGCAATTAGGTCAGGCTTCCTACAAATACATGTTCATTCTGGAGGGTTCTGTGGCCCGTAACCCTGCGGGTGTGCTGAAGGCCGATAACCATGAGTACATTTTCGCCAATCGTTTCGACAACAATAACAAGCTGGCCGGTCAGAACTGGGTTCATGCTTACAGAGGTTTCGGAATCGGACGCCACCTGTTGGAGAGCTTCAAGACCAAGAACGGTCAGCCTGTCTCCCAGGATTACAGCAATCCTCACTACTGGTGCGACGACAATGTTGACCCGCGCCTTTCCGAAGTGGCAGTGGCCTTCATGGATTATCAGTGGACTTACAGCTGCAAGCGTGATAATTACAACGAGCTCGGCACTCCGACCGTAAATTCGGGCATATCATTCCTGCCCGCTGTAAGCAAGTGGAGTGTTGAGACGGCATGCGGCGCCAATGACGCTTCCTATGACATTCCGGTGATCCGTCTTGGCGGTGTGTATCTGGACTATGCAGAGACATTGTGCGAGCTGAACGGCGGAAGCACTCTGGCAGTCGGTGAGAACGAGCATATCAATCTGCTGCGCAAGCGCGTACACATGCCCGCCAAGGCTTCCTGGACACTGCAGGACATCCGCGACGAGCGCGCATGCGAGCTTTATCTGGAAGGATATCGTGTTGATGATGTCCGCCGTTGGGCCAAGGGCGACGAACTCTTCGGTGACGATCTCGAGGGGCTGTACATAGGGAAGACCGACGCAGAGCGCAAGAACATATTCATCGCCTCTCCCTGCTACACCGTTCAGGTGAAGAGCCTGACCCAGGACATTCTCGACAGTTATGAATGGACACGTCTCGAGGAAGGCAACAACTGGCTGTATGTGTTCTGCGATCCGAACAACAAACCTACCTACAAGCAGGCTTCCACACGTAAGGGACCTGACGGCAAGACTCTGTTCGTTAGCGCCGATCCGACCAAGACACTGAATAACGGAGTCAAGATCAGCGGCGACGGTCATTTCCTGATAGAGGGCAAGGAAGACCGTAAGTTTGAGAAACGCACCTATATGCTCCCCCTTCCCGTGGAAGAAATGGTGCTTAATTCCAATTTTGTGCAGAATCCTTTCTGGAATTAATAACAGACATATAATTTAAAGGACACTCAAAATAATTTGATTTTTTTCAAATTGTTTTGAGTGTCTTTTTTACATCGTGCGAATTATAAGTCAGAAGTAACCTTCATAAATCAATATCAATAACAGAATAGCAGTAACGATTATGAAAAAATTTACTATTATCGCGCTTACAGCCATGGTGCTGGCCGCTACCGCCAGCGCAAAAGTACGTTGGAACCCTGAAAACGCATGGACTACCGACAACGGCAAGACTATCCTGCCGATGTCCGAGGACAAGAAGTGTTCTGTCAATAAACTTGTGAAAGGCGAGGGTCAGTGGCGCGCCGACATCCGCTATGCCCAGGAGGCGCTCTTCACGGAGGACGAGCCTTATCTGGTGGTACAGATCACGACAGATGGCTGCGCATGGAATCTCAACGACTATAAGTTCGAGTTCATGCTTCAGCGCAAGCTCTCGGAAGGACTCAACGAGGACGGCAGCGTGAAGTGGGGCGGCAACACCACTTCGTTCGACGAGAACTATCCTTCGTTCGACGGCAGCAAGTACAAGATTGTCGACCAGTACGAGGCCGAGCTCTTCCAGTCTCTGGGTTCCAAAGTGGCCAACACTGACGGTGAGGTTGTCTATACCGAGGACATCATCGTACTTGACCTTAACAAGGTAAAGGCCACCGACGAGGACAAGACCCAGGGTCTGCTCTTCAGTGCCGGCGACGTAAAGTTCCCCAATTACAACGCGTTCCAGAATATCGTAGAACCCGATGCCAACGGTATGGGCGGCGTTCAGCAGCGCAGCTGGCTGGGATTCGTCTGCATCGCCAAGGATGTGACCGTTACATCGGATCAGCCTACATTCACGATCCATTATACGGGTACTGTTGCCGACAGCAACGACGCTCTGACAGTCTGTGACGATTACGCCAACGGAGAGGGGGGTCAGGAAGTGCGTCCCGACGACGACTCTAAAGTCTCCAATCTGATAAGCGAAGAGAAGAACCTCAATGTTTATCTGCACAACGGCAGGTCCGTGGTTTGCGAGGGCGCCGACCTGAATGTCTACACCGCCGACGGCAAGATGGTGAAGGCCGGATTCAACGAGGTTGCGTTGGAAAGCGGTCTCTACATCGTGAAGGCCACAAAGAACGGCATGAGCAAGACTGTGAAGGCTCTTGTGAAGTAATAAGATTCTCGATTGTCAATACCGGGGGCCGCGCCATGACGGCGCGGCCCTTGCAATAATAGTATAATG
>USIY01000304.1 GCA_900554845.1 uncultured Bacteroidales bacterium
TGTGGATTATGTAGGGATCGGTCCATTCGCCGACACCAAGACCAAGAAGAATCTCGCTCCCATCCTGGGACTGGAAGGTATTCGCCGGATAGTGACCGAGATGAAACTGGAACAGATCGAGCTACCCACAGTGGCGGTCGGTGGCATACGTCTATCCGATGTAGTTCCGCTGATGGAAACAGGCGTGAACGGGATCGCTGTCAGCGGAGCAATCGCATATGCTCCTGACATGCAGAAAGCGACCGAAGACTTCGTCAAGGCCCTGGAGCCATTCATCCGATAAAATCTCTTCAAATCAAAAATTAATTTGTATATTTGCAGATTGATTGCAGTATTGGCGGACAGCGGCTGACTGAACATCCGAGCTGTCGGCATGCGAAATTAAAATAACAATGACAGACAAGCTTATCATAGGTGGTCGCGAATTCACATCGCGGCTGTTTGTCGGCACGGGGAAGTTCTCTTCTGCCGACTTGATGCTTGAGGCCGTAAAAGCCTCCGGCTCGGAAATGATCACAGTGGCGATGAAACGTGTAAACATGATGAACGAGGCCACCGATGAGATGATGACGCATATCAACCGCGAGCATGTGCAGCTGCTGCCGAACACCAGCGGCGTCCGAAATGCCAAGGAGGCTGTTCTCGCGGCGCAGATGAGCCGTGAAATATTCAACACGAACTTCATAAAGCTGGAAATACATCCTGATCCGCGGTATCTTATGCCGGATCCGATCGAGACCCTCAAGGCTACGGAGCAACTCGCCGCCGACGGTTTTGTAGTTCTCCCCTATATTCAGGCCGATCCCGTATTGTGCAAGCTTCTTGAGGAGGCCGGAGCCTCGGCCGTGATGCCTCTTGGAGCTCCCATAGGAACGAACAAAGGTCTGGTGACGCGCGACCTTCTTGAAATAATCATAGAACAGTCGCAGCTTCCTGTGGTGGTGGACGCCGGACTCGGGGCTCCGTCGCACGCCGCCGAAGCCATGGAAATGGGCGCCGACGCAGTGCTGGTGAACACTGCCATAGCTGTCGCCGGAGATCCTGTTGAAATGGCCCGTGCGTTCGCCAAGGCCGTCGAGGCCGGACGCCTGGCTTTCAACGCCGGTCTCGGAGCCGTCTCCAAATCCGCCCAGGCTTCATCCCCTCTAACCGCCTTCGTAAGCTAATGAAGTTGGTTTTAACAACGACTTCAATACATAACACAGTGTTATAAAATCCGTCATTATGGAAATAGAAAACATCGACGTATCCTCATATCCAAATTCCGAAAAAATCTATGTTCAGGGCTCACGCCCGGACATACGCGTGGCTATGCGCAAAATCCATCAGTATCCCACAGTAAAAATCGAAGACGGGAAACGCGTGGAATACCCCAACGAGGACATAACCGTATACGACACATCGGGTCCTTACACAGACCCGAATGTGAAGACCGACATCAACGAAGGGCTGCCCCGTATGCGCGAGTCATGGGTAGCGGAACGTAACGACACCGAGCAACTTGAGGACATCACAAGCCGTTATGGCCGCGAGCGGCGTGACAACAAGGAGCTGGATAAAATCCGTTTCCCGAAATTCCATATGCCCCGCCGTGCCAAGGAGGGACATCGCGTCACACAGATGCATTATGCAAAGAAGGGCATCATAACACCCGAAATGGAATATGTGGCCATACGCGAGAATCTCGACAACAAGACCCGCGGCATCAAGAGCCATATCACCCCTGAATTCGTCCGTCAGGAAGTTGCCGCCGGTCGAGCCGTAATCACCGCCAACGTAAACCATCCGGAAGCCGAGCCTATGATTATAGGCCGGGCGTTCTCCTGCAAACTTAACACCAACATCGGCAATTCGGCGTTGTCCTCCGGCATTGAGGAAGAAGTGGCAAAAGCCGTGTGGAGCTGTTATTGGGGCGGCGACACCCTTATGGACCTTTCCACCGGCGACAATATCCACGAAACACGCGAATGGATAATCCGCAACTGTCCGGTGCCGATGGGAACAGTACCCATTTACCAGGCCCTCGAGAAAGTAAACGGCAAAGTAGCCGATCTTACCTGGGAAATTTACCGTGACACACTTATCGAGCAGGCGGAACAGGGCGTGGATTATTTCACGATCCATGCCGGAGTCCTGAAAGAACATGCGAAACTGGTTCAGGAACGTCTCACGGGCTGTGTTTCCAGAGGTGGCTCCATCATGACCGAATGGTGCGTCATACACAATCAGGAAAGCTTCCTCTATGAACATTTCGATGAAATCTGCGAAATATTGAACAAGTACGACGTCGGGATATCGCTTGGCGACGGCATGCGTCCCGGCTCCATACACGACGCCAACGACCGCGCACAGTTCCTTGAA
Source organism: uncultured Bacteroidales bacterium (assembly GCA_900554845.1). GTDB lineage: Bacteria > Bacteroidota > Bacteroidia > Bacteroidales > Muribaculaceae > Lepagella. The sequence goes on from USIY01000304.1 coordinate 2,362, forward strand.
CTGGATGTACTCGGCAAATTGTGCGCCAGGGCATGGGAACATGACGTGCAGGTCTTGATTGAAGGCCCGGGACACGTGCCTATGAACAAGATTCCGGAGAATATGGACCGGCAGATCAAATCGTGCAACTCCGCGCCGTTTTATACGCTCGGTCCTTTGACCACAGACATAGCCCCTGCATACGACCATATCACGTCGGCCATCGGCGCTGCGATAATCTCGTCGCTCGGAACGGCCATGATATGTTACGTAACTCCTAAAGAGCATCTGTCGTTGCCTACTCTGAGCGACGTGCGCGACGGAGTGGTGGCATACAAGATAGCCGCGCACGCGGCCGATCTTGCAAAAGGATTCCCGGGCGCGCAAGTGCGCGACGACGCACTTTCCAAAGCACGCTATGATTTCCGTTGGAAAGATCAGTTCAACCTCAGCCTCGACCCCGCCCGCGCAAAGGAATACTATATGCAGTCTCGCCGGGAGGCTCCTGAAGCCGATGACAAATTCTGCACAATG
>USIY01000305.1 GCA_900554845.1 uncultured Bacteroidales bacterium
ACCACGGACTGTCCGTTGTTGTCGGTCACGACAGGTGTGACGTAAAGCTGTTGCTTTCCCTTCATCTTCAGGGAATCCAGTACGATGTCAAGGCTCACGTCCAGATTGGATCCTGCACGGTTCACCGAAATATTGTGCATCCCCATACGGCCCTCGACACTTGCAGCCATGGCCAGCCCGGGAACAAGGGCCGCTAATAAAATCAGTTTTGCTTTCATGTCGGTAAGGAATTAGAAGATGTACATTATGGAGAGTCCGAGTTTGGTGAGGCCGGCGTAATTCGTGTCGCCCTTCTTGCGTTCGGCGCCGCAGGTGCCGCAGTTGTAGTTGCGGTACCATACGTGGTTGTAGCCGACGCCGACTTCCGCCTCGATGTTCCAGTGCTTGCTGAGCGCCCACTGGTAGCCGTAGGTGAAGCCGAGTCCGGCGTAGAGACCCTCGTATCTGGAGTCCTTTACCTGTTTGGTGATGTTGTCGCCGCCGAAGAACGCCCCGGGTATGGGCAGCGCCACATTCTGGGCGTTGAACTCTCCGGTCATGGCGTGGACGCCGATGAAGTGACCGTCGAGGGCCGTACAGGTCCACCATCGGTACTCCGGCATCAGAAGCCAGTGCTTGGCGTAGCGCTGGCCGTGGGACTCCGACGAGAATTTCCAGGGATTCAGACCGTAGACAAGATTGATGGAGGATTTGCGGCTTACTGCCCACTCAAGACCAAGGTTGGGAGTGGTCGTGGCGTCGTACAGCAGGTTCGTCTTGATGGCCAGCTGTCCCATAGAGGGCAGACTCGTCAGCAGCAGCGCAGTGGCGCCCAGGAGGTGTCGAATGAGTATCATAATTGCGTACAAGCGTCTTCTTTCATCGCGGATGTAAGGGCATCAGCGACTTTTGTGTTATTTGAAGGTAACTGAGTATGGCCCGGTTACTATTTGCAAGTTGTGTTTGTAATTTGTTAAAATCAATGTAAGGGGGTGTGTTGCTTGCCTCCTTTCATAGTTTTTAAGGCGATGCAAAGATAACAATCATTTGTCTAAATTACCCCCCCGAATGTTAAAATATGTTAAATATTAAATAATTTGAAACTATTTGTGATTTTTTGACAAAATTGTATCATTATACTTCACGCTCCATAAGTATTGACTGCATATGTTGTGTCGAGAGGTTTTGCTCATGCTTGGAATTGTAAAGTTATGGCTGCGGATCCTTCTGATTATTCTCTTGGTTTGTAAACGGCAATGTTCTGTAAAAATTATACGGACATGCTTCAAGCATGTCCGTATAATTTGAGTCATATAAGTCTTATAAGTCTTATAAGTCTTATAAGTCCTATAAGGTCAGCTCATCTCATTTCGAGATAGGGGATCTTGTTCATGTCGCCGTAGTCGAGGTTCTCGCCCCCCATTCCCCAGATGAACATGTAGTTGCTGGTTCCGGCGGCGGCGTGGATGCTCCATTCCGGGCTCATCACGGCCTGCTCGTTGTGGAGCCAGAGCAGGCGGTTCTCCTGGGGTTCGCCCATCAGGTGACAGATGGCGTTGCCCTCGGGAACATTGAAGTAATAGTATGCCTCCACCCGGCGGCCGTGGGTGTGAGCCGGCATCGTGTTCCACACAGAGCCTGGCTTCAGCTCCGTAAGGCCCATCTGCAGCTGGCAGGGACCCTCCTTAAGCACATTGCGGACTATGAGCTGGTTGATCACGCGGTCGTTGCTCTCCTCCATGGAGCCGGCGGCGAAAGAGTTGGCCTTGATGGAGCCTTTGCGGCCGTCGATGGTGATGAGCTGCACCGGATACGCCTTGTGGGCGTTGGTGGAGTTAAGGTAGAACTTCGCCGGATTCGCGGCGTCCTTGCTCTTGAACACCACGTCCTTGCAGCCGCGGCCCACATAGAGGGCGTCCTTGAAGTGAAGATCGTAGCTCTTGCCGTCCACTTCCACTATGCCGTCGCCCCCGGTGTTGATCACGCCAAGCTCACGGTGCTCCAGGAAGTACTCCGACTTCAGAGGGTCGATGGTCTCCAGTTTCAACGGCTTTGTGGCCGGAACCGCGCCGCCGAACACCAGGCGGTCGTACATCGAGTAGGTCAGCAGGATCTGATCCGGCTTCATCACGTCCGTCATGGCGAAGCGTTTGCGGATAAGGTCGGTGTCATAGTTCTTGAAATCCTCCGGATGCACCGCCGTCTGGATGGTATAGCTCGTCTGCGCCTGTGCCGCCAGTCCTGCCAGCGCCAGCGCAGCCGTCAACAATATTCTTTTCATATTCGTGTCATTTGATGTTTGCTATGATGTCGAAGCATTCCGCGCACTTGGCGCGCACATCCTCCCAGTCGGCCGCGGCCACCTTCTCCTTGGGGAAGAGCTTTGAGCCCATGCCTACGGCGAATGCGCCGGCCTTGAACCATGCGGAGAGATTCTCAACCGTCGGCTCCACGCCGCCGGTGACCATTATCTTGCTCCAGGGCATCGGGGCCATCAGGCCCTTCACCATTTTGGGGCCGAGGACATCACCGGGGAAGAGCTTGCAGACTTCGCACCCGGCTTCCTGAGCGTTACCGACCTCGGTCACGCTGCCGCAGCCCGGCACATAGGGAACTCCACGGCGGTTGCACACCCGGGCCACTTCAGGATTGAAGAGGGGGCCGACTACGAAGCAGGCGCCCAGCTGCATGTAGAGCGACGCTGTGCCCGGCTCGACAACAGACCCTACGCCGACGGCCATCTCCGGGCATTCCTTGGCGGCGAATTTTATAACTTCCGTGAAGACTTCGTGAGCGAAGTCTCCGCGATTGGTGAACTCAAACAGGCGGACACCGCCGTCGTAGCAGGCCTTGACCACATTCTTGGCCACTTCCGCGTCGCAGTGATAGAACACC
>USIY01000306.1 GCA_900554845.1 uncultured Bacteroidales bacterium
GGGCTGGGGCGTATGAAGGCGTCCGGGTGTTGCGAAAGCTTCTCCATGCGGGTCTTGTCGCCGAGAATGCTTCCCTGGGTGCGCTCGGAGCTCGGGTCGATGGCCAGCACCGCCAGCTTACCCCCCTGCTTCAGCACATGCAGGCCGAAGACATCTATACTGGTGGACTTGCCCGCGCCGGGCACGCCCGTGATGCCTATACGCCGGGAGTTGCCCGTATACGGAAGACACTTCTCTATCACTTCCTGCGCAAGTGAATGATGCGCCTCGGCGGTGCTCTCCACAAGCGTCACCGCCTGCCCCAGAACGCTGACGTTCCCTTTGAGGATACCTTCCACATATTCGCTTGCCGTGAGACGGGGCCGACGCCTCATCTGGGCGCGACGATAGGGATTGACCGTAGGCTGGGACACGACGCCGCCGTTTACCTGAAGACCCCGGTAATCGGGATTGTTTTCGGGATGTTCCATGGTATTTTTTTTACTGGTTGGTTTTAGCTATTGCAACTATCTTAGCTATTGCAGCTATGATAGAATTATTATTCAGTCTCTCCTGTGAGGATTATTTCTTTGAGGGGGTTCACGGGATCGTCGCTGGCCACTCTCACTGTGATTCTGAACGGAGACCGCGCGATTTCCGCAGGATTCAGCTCCATAATCACCTTGCCCGTCTTGCCCTTCTTTATTTTCTCAGGGAAGGCGAGGACTTTCAGAGCGGGGGTATCGCTCCAGACGTTCTGTATCTCCAGCGGAGATTTCCCTTCATTGAGAACCGAGAACTCCACCTGCCGTTTCTGCGGTGCCACCACCCCTAACTCCACTACCGGAGGCACGGGGGAGCAGACAGGAGCCTTTTCCAGTTCCTTTGCTCCGACGGCATGACGCACCGGCAACACCTGACCCACAATCTCTATCTCATGGCTCTGCCGGGCCGGGGTGCCGGGATTGGAAACAATAGTCACAGGCAGCGAGACAGGGCCGGGGCGCCCGTAAGCCTTAGTATCGAAGTACATCGCCAGCGTCACTATATCGCCCGGGCCGGCCTTGCTCTCGGAGAGTTTCAGCTTCAATGCCTTCTCCTCGCATCGGGCGGTCACCGTCACGCTGTCGCCCAATGTGTTGTAAGCGTTGACGAAGAGGCTTGGCGTCTTCCCCATCATCATGTTTCCGGCCATGAGCTTGCTTTCGGACAAGCGCAGCGCTCCGGCGTCGACAGGATAGAACTGCTCGAGCGATTCGGGAGTGCCGAGCACGTTGCCCTTGATTTTTATGGCCGCGCGCTGTCCGTCCTGAAAACGCACCTTGATGCTCTTGTCAAAACGCCCCGGACGTCCGGCGGGGTCGTACGTGAAGCGGATCACGGCGGTGTCGCCGGGAGCCACCGGATCCTCGGGATAGGAGGCTTCGGTACATCCGCATGTGGGACGCGCCTCAAGCACGGTCACCGGCTCGGCACCGCGGTTCACAAAACGGGCATATCCATTCTTGGGACCCGCCTGCTCCTTCATGAGTCCGAAATCATAGCTGCTCTCGAGCCATACCACCTGCGCCGTTCCCGACGCCGCGAACGCCAGCAAAACACCGGCAACCATAACCGCTCGATTCATAGCAATGTCACTTGTTGGGATTAACGGTGCCCTTGATGTAAAGGTAGCTCTTCTTCTGCTTGCCGTTGGTGCGGATCGTAACCTTCTTGGTGAAGCCTCCGGGGCGTCCCAGCGGATTGTAGGTCACCTTTATCTTACCTGTCTTGCCGGGAGCTATCGGAGCCTCGGAGTATTCCGGAGTGGTGCAACCGCATTCCGCCGTGGCGTCGCGGATCACCAGCGGACTCTCCCCGACATTGGTAAAAACGAACTCACAGCTCACCACACCCTTCTTTTCAGGGATTTTCCCGAAATTATGGGTGGTCTCAGCAAACTTGATCTCCGCCGGTCCCTTTTTCTTGGCAACAGCCGGCATGGCGATGGCCACCAGACAGATAGCCGCCATAAATATTGACAGAATCTTCTTCATTTTCTCACTCATTCTTTTTTCTAAATGCAAAAATACAAATTTTTTTGTTAACTTTGCCCCCGAATTTCAGAGAGGCACTCATTATATATAGGAAATCCTTTACCTGTAATGAAAACATTTATCCCCTCTTATTGTTAGATAAGAAATTCACGGATATGTTTGTCCGGTTTAACATTTTTAACCCAAAATTCCGTTAAATTCGGATATGCACATACACGACGCTCAATAGACAGATGAAGAAACTGATGATCGTAGAGTCGCCGCACAAGGCGGAGACAATAGGGAAATTTCTTGGGCCCGACTTCAAGGTAATGTCGAGCAAGGGACATATACGGGACTTGCAAAAACGAGGAATGAGCCTCGACATGGAGGATGGATTTATCCCTATCTATGAGATACCGGACGACAAGAAGGATCTGGTGCGCCAGTTGAAGGCGGCCACGAAAGGGGTCGACATGGTGTATCTGGCGAGTGATGAGGACCGCGAGGGGGAAGCCATCGCATGGCATCTGTACGAAGTCCTCGGGCTCAATTCGCAGGATTCGAAACGCATAGTGTTCCACGAGATCACGAAGCCCGCGATTCTTCACGCCTTGGAGAATCCCCGCGGCATCGACATCGACCGCGTCAACGCGCAGCAGGCCCGGCGCGTTCTGGACCGCATCGTGGGTTTCGAGCTGAGTCCGGTGCTATGGAAGAAGATCAAGCCGGCGCTGTCGGCGGGACGTGTGCAGAGCGTCACCACACGTCTGGTATGCGAACGCGAGAAAGAAATCAGAGCTTTCAAGCCGGAGCCTTTCTTCCGGGTGAACGCCTTGTTCACGACC
>USIY01000307.1 GCA_900554845.1 uncultured Bacteroidales bacterium
GTGTAGCCGTCGGCGGAGAAGGCCCAGAGGCGGGCGTTGTTCCAGGAATGGAGAGGGGCGGGGGAGATATTTTTACGGAGACTTGGAAGTCTCCGCTCCACCAGAAAGCCGTTACCCTCGACGGGGGTAACGGCCACGACACCCCGAGGGGTGTTTATGACGGTGGTGTTGGCGGCCAGAACAGCCGCCATAAGAATGAGCGATTTCATAGATAAAGGTTGTTTGTTGGGTGTCTCGGAAATTATTCCATCTCGATGTCGCCGTTTACGATCTCGGTCCAGGGAAGACCGCATTCCGCCACTTTCTCCAGGAACGGATCGGGATCGAACTCCTCGACATTGTGGACGCCGGGCATCACCCATTTCCCGGTAAGGAACATCATGGCGCCGACCATCGCCGGAACGCCGGTGGTGTAGCTCACGGCCTGCGTGCCGGTCTCCAGATATGCCTGGTGGTGCGGGCAGTTGTTGTAGATGTAATATGTTGAAGGCTTTCCCTCCTTGTCAAGACCGGAGATGCGGCAGCCGATGGAAGTCTCGCCTGTATAGTTCTCGCCGAGAGTTCCGGGGTCCGGGAGCACGGCCTTCAGGAACTGGATGGGGATGATCTCCTGACCGTTGTACATCACGGGGTCTATGCGGGCCATTCCTATGTCCTGGATCACGCGCAGGTGAGTGAGGTATTCCTGGCCGAAAGTCATCCAGAAACGGGCGCGTCGGATGGTCGGGAAGTTCTGCACCAGACTCTCCAGCTCCTCATGGTAGAGAAGGTAGCTCTCGCGGACGCCGATGTTGGGATAGGTAAGGGGCTTGTGGATCTCCAGGTTCTCGGTTTCAACCCACTTGCCGTCCTGCCAGTAACGGCCTTTCTGAGTGATCTCGCGGATATTGATCTCGGGATTGAAGTTCGTGGCGAAAGCCTTGCCGTGGTTACCGCCGTTGCAGTCCACGATGTCGAGTGTGCGCATCTCGCTGAAATGATGTTTAGCGGCGTAGGCGGTGAAGACCGCGCTGACACCCGGGTCGAAGCCGCATCCGAGGATCGCCGTGAGTCCGGCCTTCTCGAAACGCTCGCGGAAGGCCCACTGCCAGCTGTACTCGAAATGGGCCTCGTCCTTCGGCTCGTAGTTGGCCGTGTCGAGGTAGTTTACGCCGGCCTGCAGACAAGCCTCCATGATTGTCAGGTCCTGATAGGGAAGCGCGACGTTGATGCAGATGGCGGGACGGTGACGCTTGAAGAGCTCCACGATCTGGGGGACGTCGTCGGCGTCCACGCAGTCGGTGACCACATCCACGCCATGGCGCTTCTTGATGTTGGCGGCGATGGTGTCGCACTTGCTTTTGGTACGCGAGGCCAGCACGATTTCCGTGAACACGTCAGGATGTTCGGCGCATTTGTGGGCCACTACGGTTCCGACGCCACCGGCGCCGATGATCAGTACTTTCATATTTTTCGTGAATTAGTTTATCAGGTTAATATGGTCAAAAAGCCGCCATCCCGGGGCTTTCCGGTAAGCTTCGACGGCCTGTGCCGGGACGCGGAGGACGACCCGTTGAAACAACTCTGTCTCATCTGGGTCGAAAGGCTGCGAGCCGCAGTCGAAGGGGGGCGGCGTCAGCGAGCCTTCTGTGATGGAGTCAAGGCTCCCGCAGCCGGCGAAGATCATCTCGCCGAGCAGATTGGAATTGGCCGGCAGCGTGGCCTCGCGCAGCGAGGAGCAGTCGCTGAAGGCATAGCTTTCCAGTTCCTTGACACCCGCCGGGAGCGCTATCTCCCGCAGCGACGAGCAGAAAGAGAAGCAGTTCGCGCCGATATGCGTCACGCTTTCGGGAATCGTCACGTCGCTGAGCGACATGCAGTAGGCGAAAGCCTGGCTTCCCAAATCCTTCAGGGGAGAGGGGAGGACTATATTCCTCAACTTATGGCACCATGCGAATGCCCCGCGGCCTATGGCGGTGACCGACGGCGGCAGCTCCACCTCCCGGAGGTTTCCGCAATAAGTGAAGGCGTAGTCAGGGATGGCCTTTACGCCCGGAGAAAGGCGCACGGTATGGAAATCGTCGCGCTCCCGGAACTCTCCTTCCGTCAGCGGTTCGGTCACAGTCAGCACAGAGTCACGGACTTCCGTGGCAAAGGAGGACATCGTCACAAGGAGCGTAGCCAGCAGCAATAAGGTGCGGATCATAGGCGACTTTTCAATTAAAATTCGGCTGGCGGTCGGGAGGGAGAATCAGCGAGGGATCCACAGAGTCCACGCGGACCACCAGATATTTCGTGTCGCCGCGCCAGGGCATGACGGTGCGGTACTGACGGTACTCCACGCGCACGGGACGGTTGCGGTACTGCATGCGGCGCAGAAATACGGCGGCAGAGTCGTTCTTTGTGGAGAATACGAAATCTCCTTGGTAAACACGCGTGGTGTCCATAAGGTTCTTGTAGGGGAGGAGCACCCCTTCGTAACTTTTGAACAAGGCCCCACGCTGCTCGATGGAGTCGATGTAGCCGTAGTTCACGGCGTTCACGGCGTAGGGGTTGAAAACATAGAGCCAGCCGGCGTAAAGGATACCTACGAGAACACCGCACAAGGCCACCCACAGCCAAAGGCGCGTGGACCTCTCCGGTCGCAAATGCTCGAATTCCGGCTCCGGTTCGTCCCAGTAGCGGGGATCTTCCGGCTTCAGAGCGGGCTTCTTCGGCTCCTTGGGCTTTTTCGGCTCTTCGGGGACGTACTCGTCCTCGAAGAAGTCGTTGTCGTTGTCATCAAGATTATATTTCATTTTGTGGAGGGATGGGAG
>USIY01000308.1 GCA_900554845.1 uncultured Bacteroidales bacterium
GACTCATCGCCACGATGGAAGGCACCGACGAAGTGGTACCCGTGAGTGTCGGTTTCCGCAAGATTGAGCTTGTAGCCGGTCAGGTGCTTGTCAACGGTCAGCCGGTGCTTTTCAAAGGCGCCAACCGCCACGAGCTCGACCCCGACGGCGGATATGTAGTCTCGCCGGAGCGTATGCTTCAGGATGCTGCCCTGATGAAGAAGCTGAACATCAACGCAGTGCGCACATGCCACTATCCGAACGACCGTCTGTGGTATGACCTGTGCGACCGTTACGGTATCTATATGGTGGCCGAGGCCAACATCGAGAGCCACGGAATGGGCTACAAGGAGAAGACCCTTGCCAAGAACCCGTCGTACAAGAAGCCCCATATGGAGCGCAACCAGCGCAACGTGCAGGCCAACTTCAACCATCCCGCCGTAATCTTCTGGAGCCTTGGCAACGAGGCCGGTTACGGTCCGAACTTCGAGGCCGCCTACGAGTGGGTGAAGAAGGAGGATCCCAGCCGCGCCGTGCAGTACGAGCAGGCCGGACAGAAGGGGATGACCGACATTTTCTGCCCGATGTACTATGGTTACGAGGGCATGAAGAAATACGCCGAGCAGAACGAGGTGCAGAAACCCCTGATCCAGTGCGAGTACGCGCATGCCATGGGTAACTCCGAGGGCGGTTTCAAAGAATACTGGGACCTTATCCGCAAGTATCCCAAGCTGCAGGGCGGCTTCATCTGGGACTTCGTGGACCAGAGCCTCCGCTGGAAAAACAAGGACGGTGTGGAAATCTACGCTTACGGCGGCGATTTCAACAATTATGACGCCAGCGACAACAATTTCTGTGACAACGGTCTGGTAAGCCCTGACCGTGTTCCGAACCCCCACGCCGACGAGGTGGCTTACTTCTATCAGAACGTATGGACCACTCCCGCCGATCTTGCCTCCGGCAAGGTGAATGTCTACAACGAGAATTTCTTCGTCGACCTGTCGAACCTGAACCTCGACTGGGTTCTTCTGAACAACGGCGTGCCTGTGCGCGAGGGCCGCATCACGGACCTGAAGGTGGGTCCCGGCGAGACCAAGACCATTCAGATACCTTACGGCCAGATCAACGGCCCGGGAGAATGGCTGCTGAACGTGGACTATACGCTTAAGGATGAGGAGGGTTTGTTGCCAGCCGGTCACGTGGTGGCCCGCGAGCAGATAGCGCTGAACGCTCCTGCTGTCAACGAACTGAACATTTCCGTGCGTCCGGGCGCCAACGAGACGGTGGCCGCTCCCGAGATCGTGGACAACAATTACAACTTCCTGGTTGTGAAGGGCGCCAATTTCGACATTGAGTTCAACCGCCACAGCGGATACATGATGAAGTACGCCGTGGACGGCACCGACATGATCGAGCCGGGTCTGGCCGTGACGCCCAATTTCTGGCGCGCTCCCACTGACAATGACTACGGCGCCGGCCTGCAGCAGAAGTATGTGGTATGGCGCAGTCCGGAAGTGAAACTCGAGAGCCTCACTTCGGAGAAGGAGGGTGAGTATGTGGTGGTGAAGGCCACGTACACCATACCTTCTGTCAGCGCGAAATTCTCGATGACTTATCAGATCAACGCCAAGGGCGTTGTGAAAGTCACGGAGTCGCTGAAGGCCGATCCCAATGCGAAGGTGGCCGACATGTTCCGTTTCGGCGTCCAGATGCCTATGCCGGCGCAGTTCGACGCGCTGCAGTACTATGGCCGCGGCCCGATCGAGAACTATTCCGACCGCAACCATTCCACGCGTCTGGGCGTGTACAATCAGACGGTGGCCGAGCAGTTCTATCCCTATATCCGTCCGCAGGAAACCGGCACTAAGACCGATATCCGCTACTGGCGTCTGCTGAACCGCGCAGGAAAGGGCCTGGAGTTCATGTCGGACGCTCCCTTCTCGGCGTCGGCCTTGAACTATACGGTAGAGTCGCTCGACAACGGCTGGGACAAGACGCAGATGCACTCTCCCGAGGTTCCGCAGTGCGGATACACCAACGTCCTGGTGGACAAGGCCCAGATGGGTCTGGGATGTGTCAACAGCTGGGGTGCGCTTCCGCTGAAGGAATACCGTCTGCCGTATCAGGACTACACCTTCACCTTCGTGATGAAGCCTGTGTCGCACATTCTGCACAATTGATCCTTCGATAATACATTATAAAGGCCGGTCACAGTCAGTGGCCGGCTTTTTTTGCATATTGACCCAAATACGTGATGTTGGCGCAAAGCGCGGTTACGTATGGGTATGCATCTGTCCATTTGGCAAATTCGTTTATTGATATTTCGGTATTTGAAAAATATTTTGTAACTTTGCAACGTCTTTAGGGCCTTAAGGCCTTGGGACTATAGGATTGTCTTATGGTGTAATGGTAGCACTGCAGTTTTTGGTTCTGCCTGTCCAAGTTCGAATCTTGGTAAGACAACCTCAGGGTTGAGCTCCGGCTCAACCTTTTTTTTGTTCAATTCCGAATGGCGCCACCTGATTTTTCGGTTGATGTATTTCTTCGAAGCGACTTCCCAACCTCGTAGAAATGATTCATGGTTTCGAAACAGCTTCCCCACCTCGTAGAAATGACGCATGGTTCCTAATCGACTTCCCAACCTTATTATAGCCTATTCATGATTATAGCCTATTCATGGTTTCGAAACAGCTTCCCAACCTCATAGAGGTTGCGTAATTTGGCCCATGGTCACGGAATCAGCCTCGGCTGATTCCGTGACCATGGGTTGTATCTCGTCGCGCAGCCGGCGACCCC
>USIY01000309.1 GCA_900554845.1 uncultured Bacteroidales bacterium
ATATCGCTCAATTTTATAATCTGAAATCAGCAAGTTGAACTTGCGAAACTTGAATCATTGATTATATGACCGGGCGTCCCGTGGCTTCATGTCGAGGTGCTTTTGGTTTAGGACTGGATTATGAAGGAGATATGAAAGGTGCGATAAAGAGGGTGGCAAAACAAATCTCCGATACTTTCCCTAATCAATAATTATTGAGTCCACTTTTTTTATAGTGGACGCAATAATTTACAATTCTTTGCAAGTTCGACCACATTACTTACAAATTCTGATTTGGCATCAGTGTATACGTCTCGGTCGTGCCTGAATTCTGGCAGTAGCGATAACTTCAATCGCTCATACTGTTTGGCCTCCTCGGGATGATCAATCAGATAATCGCGGAATATGATTTCGTCATTGTCTCCGATACCGTGAAAATGTATGTGAAATACTTTGTCTGCGTAGCCCTTAGGTGTATAACCTTTATTGAAACTCATGCGGGTATCAGAAACCGACATACAGATATATCCCGACTTTTCCATTGTTTCACGACCCCGTTGCCAATCGTTATCGGGCGCGATTTCGACAAGTATGTCAATAATCGGCTTCGCTTGGATACTTGGAATGGCTGTGCTGCCGATATGATTGATAATAGGAGTGTAATCTCTCAGCAAAGTTGAAAGCACCAATATCTCTTCATCCGCCCATTCCGACCAATCAGGATTATAGGTTGTCAGAGTTATCGGAAACAGTTTCCATAGTTCTGCCAGTGTCATATCCTTTAATTCCTTACACATGATTTATAGATGTCAGATATTTTTCAACAACTCTATCTCACCATTCTGGATTGCACTTATCGCCCTTCTTATCTTTTCTTCGGACCAGTTCCACCATTGAAGTTCCAACAATCGCTTTATAACTTCCGGTGCAAATCTTTTACGAATCTCTTTTGCCGGAACACCACCAACGATAGAATATGGTTCGACATCTTTGGTCACGACAGCTCGTGTCCCTATAATTGCACCGTCACCGATGGTTACTCCTGCCATTATTACAGCTTCATAACCTATCCACACATCATTGCCAATCACAATAGCGCCTTTGTTGTCCCATGCGGCGGCTACTTCCGATTTAGGCAAATCCCATTCCTCAAAAAACAAAGGGAACGTATAGGTGGACAACGATTTAAGGGTATGATTGGCGCAGTTGAAAATAAACTTTGCACCGCAAGCTATCGAACAGAACTTACCGATAATAAGCCTGTCATTATTTATCGGATAATGATAGAGCACATTGTTTTTCTCAAAGTCTCGCGGATCATTCATAAAATCATTGTAGATAGTGAAGTCCCCGACCTCGATTGTAGGGCGCGTGACAACCGATTTCAGATATACTGTCTGATTATCATTGGAACGTGGATAAATTTTATTCTTGTCCATAGTTCAATCCTTTAACCGTTTTATGAGCCAAGCCATATTCTCGCCGAGATTATGCATATTAGCCATACCTTCGTCATCGCTAAGCACATCTCCAATGACCTTTCCATAAACCATATTCCAGTATGTTGAGCCTACAACAATCATCTCCTTGTTGAGCATGAAGTGATTCATAGTATCGACGGTTGTCATTCCGCCCCCGCGACGCACAGCTGCAACCGAAGCTCCGACCTTATGACGCAGAAGCGCGGGATTGGTGGCTACAACCACGCCACCACGCTCCAGAAAGGCTTTCATCTTGGCTGATACATCTGCTGAATAGACCGGAGAGCCGAGTATTATGCCGTCAGCCTTGACCATACGGCTGAATATCTCCGCAAAACCGTCTTTGGTAAACAAACAGTTGCCACGACCTTTGCAGGCGAAACATCCCCGGCACGGCTGAATGTCATAATCAGCCAATTGTATCAGTTCTGTTTCAATGCCTTCTTTATTCAGTTTATCAAAGACTTTGCCGATAATGACGGCCGTGTTGCCGTCCTTACGTGAGCTCCCGTTAATACCGATTACCTTCATGGTTTGTAGTTGCGTTTAATCTCGTCGATTGACTTGCCGCCGATTCCAAAGTTTTCATCAGGCAGTTCCTTGATGGTGACAGTGAAGAACTGTTCCGGGATATGGGTTATCTCGGAGGCTGTTGCTGTCAGCCGCTCAATCAGCTCTTTCTTCTGTTCAGCGGTCAGCTTTCCGCTTTCGATTGATATATATGGCATACCGCTAATTGTTTTGAATATTTCGTTTATTCAGATAATTGCTTATTCCCATAGCCGTCCAGCCGATAATCAAATAGACAGCGGCATATATGATAAACCATACTTCCTTGATGTCGAAGAATATCCAAGTTCCGGCAAGAAAAGCGATGGACGATACCAAAGGTAAATTCCACATCCGGCGTATATCCTTGCCGCAACGAAATCCGAGTATAGCGGAATATATCGGATTTACGATGAAAAACAATATCATGCACAATGCCATTCCCGAACATTCCGACGCAAGTCTGGCCACCGCAAACGGCAATGAGATCATTATCACAACCGATATCGTCAGCCACAGTATCATTGCTTTTCGATTATCCATTTACTGTCCTTGATTTTGACGGTTTAACATAATGGTATCGAAATTTTCACGTCCCCAGTTGATCAGTGCCTCGACATGTGGCAATAGCGTCTTGCCAAAGTCCGTAACGGAGTATTCAGTCCGGGGAGGGACATCGGGAAACAAATCGCGGCGGATTATGCCGCTAAAAAAGATGACACAACCGCCACCACCGAGGCGGCACGCC
>USIY01000310.1 GCA_900554845.1 uncultured Bacteroidales bacterium
ATGCGTGTGGGACACCAAGACCAACCTTGAGAAGCGCATGCACGCCGAGGCCGGCGCTAACGCCGACAAGATGCGCATCGCCAAGAACGCTAAGGAAGCCGGTCTGGACGCTATCCACGACACCGTTCATGAGATGGCTAAGGACGAAGCTCGTCACGGTCGTGGCTTCGCAGGTCTCTACAACCGCTACTTCGGTAAGAAGTAAGTGATTTTTAACTGAACCATAGGGTGTGTCATCCGGCAGGCAATCTGCGGATTGACACACCTTTTTCTTTCTATTTTGGCGCAGTGGCATTTATTTTGTAATTTTGTGGCATGGGAAGAGTATTGGCTATTGATTACGGCAGAAAACGCTGCGGCGTGGCCGCGACAGATGTACTGAAGATCGCGGCAAACGGTTTGCCTACCGTACGCACATGCGACCTGGAGAATTTTCTTACGGAGTATTGCGGTCGCGAGCCGGTGGAGCGTATACTGATAGGATATCCCAAAACGGTCCGTGGAGAAGATTCTGAATCAATGCGCTACATCCGTCCTTTCATGAGCAGGCTGGCGAAAATTCTTCCCCACATTCCTGTCGAAATGGTCGACGAACGTTTCACTTCCGTACAGGCACACCGCGACATGATTGCCGCAGGTTTCAAAAAATCCGACCGACGTGACAAAGGCCTTGCCGATGAAATGTCGGCTGTCCTGATTTTAACTTCCTGGTTGGAAAGGCCTTTCTGATCTCTATGGCACATTCATCCGTCATCGGAAAAATCGAGCAACAGGCACGGGGTATTCTCGGACCGGTGGACAATGTGCTGTTGGGTCTGAGCGGAGGAGCCGATTCAGTGGCTTTACTACTGGTCTTGAAACATTTAGGGCTTCCCCTCCATGCCGTGCACTGCAATTTTCATCTGCGTGGCGATGAATCGGACCGCGACATGAATTTCTGCGTCGAATTGGCCCGAAAAAATGAAATTCCTTTGGATCTGGTCCATTTTGATGTTCCGGCTTATGAATCAGAACATAACGTCAGTACGGAAGTGGCCTGCCGCGAGCTAAGATACGGATATTTCCGCTCTAAAATGCAGGAGATCGGCGCCCAAAGAATAGCTGTGGCCCATCACGCCGACGACAATATCGAAACCGTGTTGCTCAATCTGTTCCGTGGTTGCGGAATCTCCGGCCTGCGAGGAATGTTGCCGGACGCCAACGGCATAATACGTCCGCTCCTGACCACCACACGTGCGGAAATATTGGAGTATCTTTCCGAGCTGCACCAGGATTTTATTGTCGACTCCACCAACCTATGCTCCGATTATCGCCGAAACTTCATCCGTAACGAGTTGCTCCCGATGATCGAGACTCGCTGGACAGGAGCCCGCAAGGCCATGACGTCGACAATCACGAACCTTCGGATCGATGACTTAGTTTTGGACAAACTTGCCGACAATATATTATCGGGACTGGAAGATCCCGACATCCTTCCATATAAAACGATTGTGAAGGCTCCCGATCCGGAATGGCTGCTCCACCGATGGCTTGGCAAATACAACGCCAGGGCAAACATAGCACGTGAAATTGCCGCGACTTTTCAAGAAGGACGCCCTCAGACAGGCAAAATCTGGCAGACCACTGTCGGTAAAGTCCTCGCCACTCGGAAATCACTCTGTTTTCAGAAAAATTCCTGATTTTTCTGAAAATTTTTTATTGTCCCGTCACATTTTTCCTCCGAGATGTGTCACTATTATGAATCCCGGAATTCATTCGGTGTTTGAATAAAAAAATCAGGCACTTTCCAAGGTCCCGAAGACCTTAACACTTAACATTAATAAATTTTCAATTATGGAAGATATTTTAGTACCTATTTTTATCTGTTGCGTATTGCCTTTGGGCGTTGTGATAACAATCTTCATCTCAAGCATGTACAGTGACAAGAGGCGTTCCGATGTCTTGATCAAGGCTCTGGAGACCAACAACAGCGACCTTAACGTCGACAAACTCGCCGAGGCTCTCGGAAAGCATCGCAAGACTCCGCGTGAGGTGCTGAACAAGCGATTGCTTATAGGATGCATCTGCCTTTTCTCAGGCATTGCGGTGATGTTGGTTCCGTATTTGATAAGCCTGCAGGATCCAAGTGTGAATAATTCCAAGATGTATCTCGTCGGCGCGATATTGCTGGCGATAGGAATCAGCTATCTCATCGTTTACTTCATGACACGCAAGCAGATACTGCAGGAGGATAAGAAAGATCATAAAGAAGCCGAGATAATAGAGATTTCTGAGTGATGACTCGTCAAGAATTCATACGGCAAGTCGAGAGCAACCAGAGGGCGTTTCGCCGCTTTCTGGTGGCTCTGTGCTGCGGAGACGCGGATTTTGCCGATGACATAGCCCAGGAATCGCTTATGCGGGCATATCTGTCGTCCGACGGCATGGAGAGTCCCGACAAATTCAGGTCGTGGCTTTACCGCATAGGCTTCAACACCTTCATCAACAGCCGGCGCTCGCAGCGAGTGACGGTCGGTTATGACGAGGCTGAAGCTTGCGCCATCCATACTCCTGATTCCGCCGACGACTGTTTCAGATATCAGGAACTTTATGCCGCGTTGAACCGGATTCCGGAACGGGAGCGCACCTCGATTCTGTTATTCTATATGGAAGGCTATTCCACTCGGGAAATTTCCGGCATTGTTGAAGTATCGGAGGATGTGGCCTGATAATCTATTTCGGGAATGCGGAGATGTGCCC
>USIY01000311.1 GCA_900554845.1 uncultured Bacteroidales bacterium
ACGCACGGTTATCAGCCTTCAAAACTTCAGAAGAGAAAGCGGAAGCTATCTCAAGAGGTTTGCCCTCCGCCGTTCGGGCACGAGGAAACCTCTTGCTGTCGCGTAAAAGCCATTCCGGAGCATAGCAGCTCATGGAATTTTTCCAGGCGCCGAACCATAAGAACACAAGTTTAAGGTCGTTCTTCCTTGCCTCGTCGATGGCGGCGTCCACAAGTGTGAAATCCATGTTCCCTTCCGTCGGCTCAATAAGGTCCCAATAAACCGGAGTCAACACTGTATTGAGGTTCATGCGTTTCAGCTTTGGAAATATTCTCCGAATGTCCTGGACTGATGAGGCGGAACTGTTGCCGAGTTCCCCTCCGAGAATCAGCATCGGCCGACCGTTGACCAGAATCTGAGGTGCGGGTCCGTCAGAAAGAGTGACGTCGGCCAAGGCCGTGCCGGACAATGACATCGCTCCCAGAAGGAATATGGATTTTAAGAGTTGTTTCATGATTAATTTCGGGCCGGAACAGACTCCGCTGTTCCTTATGAAGTTGTTTAAACTAATTTACGTTTAATAAAAATCTGAAGAAGTGTAAACTTTATGGCAATCTTTATTAATCTTTTGGGCATCTTTGACCGCTTTGCGGCGAGTGCTGATTTTTCGAGCCGCGAGCCCTTCGGGGTTCATCGGGACCAACATGGAGGTTGCTCCCTCTTCAACCGGCCAAACCTGCTCCAAAATCTTAATAAATCTTACCATAAAAATTAGTTTAAACAACTTCTATTTGTGTGACGGAGAGGGGCAACCCCCTCCGTCACTATAATTTATGGATTCCGGGATTTATTTCTCGGAGGATTCTTCGTCAGGATCAACGAGGTCTTTCCACTGGTCGCCGTTGAAGTCTACGGAAATATCCTTGCCGGCGATTGCGTCGCAAACGCCTTTGTAGGCTGTCTTGCGGGCATAGGATGCGTCCCAGATGTTGGGCGAGCAATCCTTCAGCCAGTACTCATGCTCATCGGCCTTGTCGCTAAGGCCCCATACTGTTATGGCACTCCGCTGTGCCTCGGGAACATTCTCGAAGTATGATTCGATGATCATCTGATATGTGTCGCTCTGCTTCTGCAGCTGCTCGGCCGAAGGAGTGGCTGTGCCGAGAGTGACGTCCAGTTCCGTGACGCGAACCAGCTTGCCTGTGGCCGCAAGAGTCTTGAACATAGCGTCTACCTGCTCTTTGGTAATGCTTGTGGACACGTGCATCTGAGTGCCTATACCGTCAACCTTGGTGGGGGAGTTCTGATCAATGTACTGAACGAACTCGATCAAGGCCTTCAGCTTGGAGGGACTTGTCTCCAGATTGTAGTCGTTCACGAACAGTTTGGCTCCGTTAGTATTGTATTTGCCGGCAAACTCAAACGCCTTGGCACCGTAATCCTTGCCGATGAAGTAACCCCAGTACCAGTGTCCGCTTATCCACTTCAGGTCAAGCCCCGTCTCTGTGGTCTCCACGGGTGCCTGGTCGGGCTCCTCGTCCTCGCCGTTCTGCATGAACGCATTGTCGAATCCTCGCCAGCGGGTATTGTCGTCGATAGGCTCGTTGATCACGTCCCACGACGTACAGACATTCACGTGGCTCATGGATTCCTTGATCCAGGCCTCCATCGCGTCAAGCAGAATGGCGCGTTTCTCCTCGGGAGTCTTCAGCTCATAATGGAACGATGCCGCGCGCCATCCGCGTTTCTTGGCGGAAGCCGTCTTTTCGCCGAACTTGATATTGTCGAGGCAGTAAGTGCCGCCGACCTTTCCGTAATTCAGGATGATACGGTTCACGTCATCATAATCGGCGATGGTGAATTCGTATTCGCAACGAATCCAGTCGGTCCCTACGTTGAATGTGTTGTAACCGCCCTGGCTGCCGTAGGTTGTGCCGTTCTGATACTGGAACTGCAGCTCCCCGGCTCCTGTGTCGGACTTGGCGTCGAACTGGATTATGTAAGGAACGCCTTTCTTGAGAGGAACGTCGAACGTGTATGCGCACTGCGCTTCCCAAGCGTTGCCGTCCCCTTTGTTCTTAAGGACCATGCCGTAGGAGCCGTCTTTGCCGGCGCCCTCCACAGCTTCGGCGCTCTCTTTGTTGGAGCCCCATGATCCCCAGTTGCCAAGAGTGCCGCCCTCGAAGTCGGAATCATCGCCCACAAGGACATTGGTCATAGGATCGGGTTCAGGTTCTTGGTATTCGCCGAAGCGGATGTCGTCGATTGTATATGTGGCGCCAACCTTGCCGAAGTTCAGAATAATGCGGTTCACGTCATCGTAATCGGCGATCTTGAATGTGTATTCACAGAGAGTCCAAGCCGTGCCGACGGAGAAGGTGTTGTAACCGCCCTGGCTGCCGTAGGTTGTGCCGTTCTGGTACTGGAACTGCAATTCGCCGGCGGGACTGTCGCTCTTGGCATAGAAAGCTATCTTATAATCCACATTCTGCTTCAACGGAGTGTCGAATGTAAACGCACACTGAGCCTCCCAAGCGTTGCCGTCGCCCTTATTCTTCAAGACAAGGGCTTTCGAGCCGTCACGACCGATACCGTCCACCACCTCGGCTGAATCCTTGTTGGAACCCCATGAGCCCCAGCCGCCGGTTGTGCCTCCTTCGAAGTCGGACGCGTCACCGACAAGAATATTGGTGATTCCGTCATCGCTGCCCGACTGGTCCTGGACAAGAGTGGGTGCGATCAGCGAC
>USIY01000312.1 GCA_900554845.1 uncultured Bacteroidales bacterium
GTATAGTCTTGCGCATGAGTCAAGAATTTTTTGCCGTAAGGACCACAACCGGAACTATCATCTCCTCCAAGGAGATCCCTCCGTGCTGGAAAGTCCCGTCATAGTACTGCACGTAATAATTGTAATTGTTCGGATATGAGAAGAAATCCTCGTTTGTGGCGAAAATGAAAGTGCTCGAGATGTTCGGAGCGGGCAGCCCGTATTTACGAGGATTCTTTATTTCATACACTTGCTTCGGATTATAGCTCAGATTCTTGCCGACTTTATAACGCAGGTTGGTGTTGGTGTTCTTGTCGCCGACCACCTTGATCGGATTGTCCACACGGATAGTTCCATGGTCCGTGGTCAGCACCACTTTATAACCGAAATCGGCGAGTTTCGCGAAAATATCCAGCACTCCCGAATGACGGAACCAGGACTCCGAAAGCGATCTGTAGGCGGCGTCATTCCCGGCAAGTTCGCGTATCATCTTGGATTCTGTACGCGCATGCGACAGCATGTCGATGAAATTCAGCACCACCACTTGCAGAGGAATGTCGCGCGAGCCGCTGAGTTTAGTCAGGAACTTCTCGCAACCTGTTGAATCGTTGATTTTTGTATAGTTGAACTTCTCCTGTCGTCTGAACCGGTTCAGCTGAGTGCCCACAAGTTCATGCTCATGCACGTTCAGGCCCTCGTCCTCATCCTCCTCCACCCAATACTGGGGATACATGCCGGCGATGTCCGCGGGCATCAGGCCGGCGAAAATTGAATTGCGCGCATACTGTGTGGAGGTGGGGAGGATGGTTACATACAAATCCTCGGCGACGGTGAAACGCTCGGTCAGCAACGGCTGAATGACCCGCCATTGGTCCAGACGGAAATTGTCGATCAGAAAGAAACACACTTTGTCCCCTTTGTCAAGAAGCGGGAATACCTTGTTCTTGAAAAGTTGAGGGCTCATCACCGGGTGCTCCTCTGAAGTCACCCATGATTCATATGTGCGCCGGATGTACTTGCAGAAATTGGCGTTTGCGTCACGTTTCTGCATCAGGAGCATCTCGGACATAGGACTTCCCGATTCCGCGAGCTTGAGTTCCCAGCCAACCAGTTTACGGTAGACGTCCATCCAGCCATCGATATCGGAGACCATATTGATCTGCTGGGAGAGGGCGTTGAATTCCTGCTGATAGTCGGACGAAGTCTGTTCGGTGACGATCTCGCGGCTGTGCAGGTTCTTCTTTATGGACAGAAGTATCTGATTGGGGTTTACCGGTTTGATGAGATAATCGGCGATGCGGTTGCCTATAGCCTGGTCCATGATGTTCTCCTCCTCGGACTTGGTGATCATCACCACGGGGACTTCCGCATGACGCTCATTGATGATGTCAAGGGTCTCGAGGCCGGATATACCGGGCATATTCTCGTCAAGAAGCACCAAGGAATAAGGCCGGGCGTCGAGCGCGTCGAGCGCGTCACGTCCGTTCGACACGGTGTCCACCTGATAGCCCTTGGCCTTCAGGAACAATATGTGGGGTTTCAGCAGGTCGATCTCGTCGTCGGCCCATAATATGCGGTCCATAATTATTCTTCTTCTTCGATTATTGGGTTGGATGGCCCGGAGGGCTCCGGTGTTTCGGTTGCCTCCGTGGCTTCCGGAAGTTCTGTGGCTTCGGCAGGCTCCGTGTCTTCCAAGGGCTCCGTTTCCTCTCCCTCTTCCGGATCCGCCGGCACCTCGGCGTTCAGGACTTCCTCCTCGGCGCGGTCCACAGCATCCTGCTCGGCGAAACGGAAGTACTCTTCAAAAGAACGTCCCTCACGGAGCAAGAGTTCAAAATTGGGTTTGCTAATCATGATCAGACGGACTCCCTCAGGCACCTCGAAACCCTTCTCGGCCATAACGTTCCGGTAATGCTCCAGCTGCTTCACGTTTTCGAACCCTTTTACAATAAGCAGCCCTATGTTGCCGAAACTCATCTGCTCGAGGTCAAAGTCACGGACCACGAACGACGAGAAATTGAACCTCGCCACATCGTAAAGCAATTGATTGCTGCTGACTGAATCGCGTGGGAACGCCAGTACCAGATACTGAGGTGAATTAGGGTCGTTCTCGAAATTGGCGGGGGTGCCGTCGGCGTTCATGGGCACGGAATCGTTGCTGAGACGCATCGACCATATCATACCACGAGAATTGGACGATCCCTTGTTAGGCTCTCGGCCCTGCCGCAGCCCTCGGACTATGCTTCCCGCCATCGGAGTCATGTCTGTGTCAGGCCACTTCTCCAGAAGATATTCCAACCGTTCCTTGAACTTGGGAAGATCGTTCTCCGTCAGATAGCTCAAGGCGTCGATAAACACGAACTTGGGCATTATCTTCGACAACGGGAAATCCCGCTCCATTTCAGCCGTAAGCGCATGCACGCGGGAGTTGGAATTGTCCAGATAGGCGTCGTATGCCTCCTGGTACTTAGCTTCCTGCACACGGAACATCTTGCGCAGATTCTCAAAATAATTCGGGTCAAGCATCGCCTGGCCGTACGGTGAATCGGGGAAATTGGCCAGAATCATCTGGCGCCACCTCTCCGCTTGAGCCACATCACCGCTCCGTACCGCCATCAGATACATGTTGTAGTAAACGTCAAGGCGGTAGATATTGTCGGGATAGCTTTCAAGAAGCCGGTTGAATTCCTTTCTGGCGGCGGGGAAATCCTCAAGCTTGTCCTTGAGGATGATACCCATAT
>USIY01000313.1 GCA_900554845.1 uncultured Bacteroidales bacterium
GGCTTCGGCATGGATACGTTCACTCTCCATAAAAGTGGCCAAGCCGTTGGGTTCGACAGTAAAGGGAGGCACCCCGTAATTACCGACCAACGGGTAAGTCAAGGTCATCAACTGCCCCGCATATGAAGGGTCTGTCAAACTCTCAGGATAACCGGTCATAGCGGTATTAAACACCACTTCACCGGCTACCGGTTTCTCATAACCGAACGACTTGCCCGAGAAACGGCTCCCGTCGTCAAGAATCAATGTTACATTTCTCATTTAATCTATCTTGAATTTTGTTCTCTTAGAATTGATATATCTTTTCTATATAGTCTATAAATGCCTGATTTACCAGCTTTACACCGCCCGGTGTGGGATAATCTCCACTGAAGTACCAGTCTCCGGTGTGCGACGGACAGGCTTCGTGCAATCCATCCAAGGTCTGATAAACAATCTCCACCTTTGCCCGTGTTCCCTTCGGAGTGAGCAATTCCACCATCTTGGCAGCAATCTCCTCATTAGTGAACGGTGCGTAAATTTCTTTCACATAATTCACCATCTGCTCTTTGGGCAACCCCGTCTGATTCTTCGACTTATGGTAAGCACGCGCGATGACATCTTTCATATCGCGCTCCTTCAAGAGTTCGATGGCAGCCTTGAATGCGATAAACTGATCCATGCTCGCCATATCGATACCATAGTAATCGGGATAACGCACCTGCGGAGAGGAAGATACAATCACAATCTTCTTGGGATTCAGACGATCAAGAATACTGATGATACTCTGTTTCAGCGTTGTTCCGCGCACAATGCTGTCGTCTATAATCACCAGATTGTCCACATGAGGTACCAGGCTTCCGTATGTAATGTCGTACACATGAGCTGCCAAGTCATTACGGCTGTTACCTTCGGCAATGAATGTACGCAACTTGATATCCTTTATCGCCACCTTCTCGCTGCGGATGCGCCAAGAAAGGATTTTCTCCAATTCCTCGTGACCGGGATTATGCCCCAATTCCTCTATCTTTCTTACCTTCAGCTCATTAAGATAATTATCGAATCCTTCGAGCATACCATAAAACGCCACCTCCGCCGTGTTCGGAATGAAGGAGAACACGGTGTGCTCCACCTCATAATCTATCGCTTTCAGGATAGGGTTCACCAACTTCTCACCCAGCAATTTCCTTTCCTTATAAATATCCATGTCACTGCCCCGGCTGAAATAGATACGCTCAAAAGAGCATGCCTTCTTTTCCTTTGCCCGGTTGATTTGCGCCAGACGCATCTTTCCGGCTTTATTCAGCAGGATAGCCTGCCCCGGCTGCAACTCGTTGATGCTTTCGACAGGCACATTGAGTGCTGTCTGAATGACCGGACGCTCTGAAGCCAACACCATGATTTCGTCATCCATGTACCAAAATGCAGGACGAATACCCCATGGGTCGCGTACAGCAAAGGATTCTCCGCTTCCTGTCATTCCGCAGATGACGTAACCTCCGTCCCACTCCTTGCTCGATGTCTTAAGCACATTGGCCAAATCAATACGCTCCTCAATGGCATGAGTAATGTCCACGCCTTTCAACCCTTCGGCCTCGCACTGCACATAGAGGCGCTCCACTTCACGGTCGAGGCGGTGTCCCACTTGTTCGAGCATGATATAAGTGTCGGCATACTTGCGCGGATGCTGCCCGTCAGCAGTGATGCGTGCAAAGATTTCATCCACATTGGTCATATTGAAATTACCACACAACGCCAGATTCTTGGCACGCCAGTTATTGCGGCGCAGGAAAGGATGCACATACGATATACCACTCTTCCCGGTGGTGGAATAACGCAGATGCCCCATATACACTTCCCCCGCAAAAGGCAAGTATTTCTTGGCATATTCGGCGTCATTCAATTGTTCGGGAGTCAAATCCTTGAAATTGCCCTGCACATTGCCAAATATCTCTGTTATCGCTCCCGACCCCAAGGCCCTTTCGCGAAACATATATTCTTCACCGGGATTGGCTTCCAACTTCACGCACGCCAGTCCCGCACCTTCCTGTCCCCGGTTATGCTGCTTCTCCATCAGCAGATATAGCTTGTTCAAGCCATACATCCAAGTTCCATACTTCTCCCGGTAATACTCCAACGGTTTAAGCAATCGTATCATTGCCACGCCACATTCATGCTTTAACGGTTCCATTCTCTCTCCTTTAACCTCATTATTTTATACTAAAAAAACTCTCGTTACTCTTTTCCAAAGATATCTCCATTGTTTACCATTGTCCTCCGCACTTTTCCCGCTTACCGGTACATCTTGATTTTATCAACGGTTTCGGACAAGCGAATGTTTTCTGCTGTCCGGGTACGATTAAAAACAAAAATAAGTCTAAGTAATGGGAAATACGGAAATATTCAAATAATAGAATCAAAAAGACGGAATTGGGACTACGGCTGAAGATAAATCCCTGTTGTTGAAGTGTTTTTGAGCGGAATGCGTAGTTTTGTGTAATACTTAACCTTCTTCCTATGTCAATCAATGCAATGCCTGCACTGCCATAGCCCCGATGTTCCCACCGTTTCGGGCTTTTTATGAAGGCAGAGTAAGCATCTCGTTTCTCAATGCAGCCTACTGTTCCACACATAATCTACTAAAATATATGTTCTGATTCGGCTGCAAAGATACAAATATCAATTAACATAAATGCAATAAAAAACCATAAATAATT
>USIY01000314.1 GCA_900554845.1 uncultured Bacteroidales bacterium
GATGTGGTCCGACAGCATCTGTCGCGAGGACGGGCGCATCTCCGTAAAATCCTGCAATAGTTATGGAAGACAAAAATAATAAATACAACGATATTATGAAGGATAGCGAAGAGGACATCAAGTTAAAGGAACTCTTCTGTGCTTATGATCCGAGAATCAAGTCGGATTATGATTTCATGTCGCGTCTGGAACAGAGGCTTGATTCTGTCGAATATATCCGCCGGCAGACTGCCAGGACGCGCCACAACAGCCGACTGGCGTTGGCGATATCCATGATTATAGGATTCCTCTCCGGAATAGTCTTCACTCTCGCCGTCCCCTACGCCATGGAACTGTTCGCCGGTTTCTTATCTTCCTTCCCAAAAATCGACGTGGCCTCAGCGTCCGTCATCACCTCATGGCTCGCCGCCGGCGCTTTCACAGTCGCCGTGACTCTCTCCGTCTACGACATCTCCCTCGCCATTCTCAAACACCAAGCCAAAAACTAATAAAAAGAAATAGCGTGATCGTCATTGACGGTCACGCTACTGTTTTGGGGTGAAATGTGGGTCTCGAACCCACGACCTTCGGAACCACAATCCGACGCTCTAACCAACTGAGCTAATCTCACCATATTCATCCGAAAGATCCGGACTGACGCCCTCTTCCCTCAAATGCAGTGCAAAATTACAATTTTTTTCTGACACTGCAAAATTTTAATCACCTTTTGTGAGCCTTTTCAACAACATGTCGGTGAATTGATAGTTTTTAATCTTCCATCCGGGCATTTCCACCATTCCCGGAGGCGCCTGGGACAGAAACCGCTCCAACGCTATTCTTCTTGGCACCATCTTCACTACCTTGACACAAAAATCAAGATATTCTTCAAGTTCGAAAGGCTTGACCGCCATCTCCCCTCTTTTTATCTTTTCCGACAATGCCGTTCCTTTAAGCACCTGCAGCTGATGAAGTTTCAGAGTGTCTATCGGCCATCCCGATACCCTCCTGACCGTCTCCAGCATCATTTCCTCATTCTCGCCCGGCAATCCGGCAATCAGATGCACACCGACATGCAGACCTTTCTCCGATGCCCGTAAAACGGCATCCTCGGCCACGGCAGCCGTATGACCCCGGTTGATGAGCCGCAATGTGGAATCATGAAGGGATTCAACCCCTATCTCCACGAACACCGGCATATGCCTGGAAAAATCAGCGAGGGTCTCCAATGTCTCCTCACCCAGACAGTCAGGGCGCGTCCCCACCACTATTCCGATCACGCCGTCCACACACGACGCCTCTTCAAGATCCTGAAGCAATCCACTGCCGTAAGTTCCCGTGAAGGACTGGAAATAGGCCAGATACTTCATCGTCGGGTATTTACGTCCGAAAAATCTCTTGCCTCCATCCAATTGCTCTCGGATGCTTTCGGCACCGAAACAATATCCGGGAGTAAACGACTCGTTGATGCAATATATGCATCCCCCCTTTCCGATAGTACCGTCACGGTTCGGACAACCCCGGCCGGTGTTTACCGACAGTTTCTGCACCTTTACACCGGGAAACACCCTTCCCAGATATTCACTGTAATCGGTAAAGAAAGGATTCATGCCATCAGGTCCGCTATAGTGAGCCAAGCCATGGCCTCCACCACAGGCACGGCGCGAATCGCCACACAAGGATCATGGCGACCCTTGGGCGGTATAGTCACGGCCTCACCCTCGGGAGTCATTCCCGGCATCGGCTGCATGCGTGTGGGAGTCGGTTTGAAATATACGCTGAAATTCACCGGCATTCCGTTGGATATGCCCCCGAGCACGCCTCCCATATGATTGCTCTTGAAACCTCCGCCGGCGTCGAATTCATCCTGAATGGCACTGCCGCGGGCATACGCGCTCCGGAAACCGTCGCCGTACTCGAACGCCTTCGCGGCGTTGATGCTCATCATGGCGTACGCCAGCCGGGCATGAAGTTTGTCGAAGACCGGTTCACCCACACCAACAGGCAATCCCGTGATCTCGCAACGCACTACCCCTCCTACGGTGTCTCCCGCATCACGCGCCTCCTTCACGGAACCGGTTTCTTCAAAACGGGCCGTGATCTCTATCCCCTTTGTCTTCAGCCATTCCCGGCACAACGCTCCCCCCACTACCCAGTTCACCGTCTCGCGGGCGCTCGCTCTCCCTCCCCCTGCCAACTCCGCGATGCCATACTTCTTATAATAAGTATAATCCGCGTGGTTCGGACGGAACACCTCTTTGTAATCACCGCTGCGTGCGTCCGTGTTGCGTATCACAAAACCGATGGGAGTACCCAATGTCAGGCCCTCGGCGTTCAGTCCTGACAGAAGTTCCACCGCATCGGCCTCCTTACGCGCGGAGGTCAGAGGATCCACACCGGGACGACGACGCTCCAAAGCCTTCCGGATCTCCTCACGGTCCACATAAACCCGCGAAGGGAGCCCGTCAAGGACTCCCCCCATGGCCGGACCATGGCTCTCGCCGAAGGTCGTCAGCCGTATACGGTTCCCGAATGTGTTCATTATTTCTATTTCTCCATCGTCAGGAGCAGCTCCTCGTTGGTGCGGGTCATCTCCATGCGCTTCTTGATGAATTCCATGGCCTCCACAGAATTCATGTCGCTCAGATAATTGCGCAGGATCCACGTACGGCTGAGAGTGGACTCCGGAAGCAGCAAATCGTCGCGGCGCGTGG
>USIY01000315.1 GCA_900554845.1 uncultured Bacteroidales bacterium
AGGTTGCCGAACTCCCGTTTGACAGTGGCATCTGAAGCAAGCAGATATGTTACCTGAAGGTATATACGTTTGTCTGCCTTTGTCGCGACGAAGTCTATTTCTCCGGCTCTAAGAATGCCGACTGTAACTTCAAATCCTTGTCTCCTGAGATGATTCCACACCACATTTTCCATGATCTTTTCAATGCTGCCTCTCATGTCATATCCGCAAAGATAGTTGCGAATACCGTGATCCGAGAAGTAGTATTTATTATTCGATTCAAGGAGCATTTTGCCATGGATGTCGAAACGCTTGACGGGAATTGCAAGAAAAGCGTCCTGGAGATATTTCAGATAGTTCGAAACAGTTTCATCGCTGATCTTTTCGTTCTTGGATGTCATATATCTGACGATATTGGTGACCGATGCCGGTTTCCCAATATTGTCTGCGACAAAACGTATTATATTTTCAAGTTGCGTGACATTACGTACCTTTTCTCTGCTTACAATATCCTTCACAAGCACGGTGTTGTAGACTCCCTCAAAATAATCGTTTATTTGCGATTTTTCTTCTGGTTTAAAAGACTGCAGACCAGGTAAGCCTCCCATTATAAGATAGTGCATTAGAGACTCGTCACTATCTTTCATGTTGTGGAACTGAAGAAATTCAAGATATGAAAGGTTATAGATCGGTATTTCGATGTAACGTCCTGATAACCGTGTGCCAAGCTCACTCGAAAAGATGTACGCATTGCTTCCGGTGGCTATAACTTGACATAGATTTTCTGCATGAAAACTACGAAGCGCGTTCTCATAGTTCTCAATATCTTGAACTTCATCAATAAGGAGGTAATTGTCGCCTCCTTTAGGCAATCGGGCTGCCGTATAGTCATACAATTGCCTCGCTGTCTCGATATCGCGGAACTCTTGATATTCCTTATTAATGTAAACAACGTTAGCTTCCGGACGATTAAGATTGAGCCAATCTTTAAAAAGCTCAAGTACCTTGCTTTTACCAACACGGCGTTGACCGATGAGAATAAGCATCATGCCGCGATTAATCAGATCAGCAATCTTTTCTGTATATTGTGGACGAGGAATAAGTTCCATATATGAATTTTTGTGCAAATATAGCAAACTATATTCGGTAAAACAAGAAAATAATGCGTTATTCCCCGATTATAACCGGGAAATAACGCACACAAACAAGGTTTTCCGGATTATGACCGGAAAATCCGGCTACTCAATATGTTCTGAAAGAATCGTGCATTCATATGACTATCTCAACAATTTCTTAACATTTAGTTTCTATTTTTGAAACGGCCGGGAATTATTTTTGCGTCCGAATCAACAGCTTTTCAGATGATTATGGCGTTGCAATCCGGCAAAAAGATAGGGATATTCAGGGAGATTCTTCTGTGGATATACATCCTGTTCATTATGGCGGGAATAATTTATGCGGCATATGAAGGTCAAAGCGTAAAAACCGCAGGGGAGATTCTGCGTCAGAAGACCTCAGACATGGAGAGTGATTTCGGAAGGATATATAAATTATGAAAAAGGCGATAATCGTAATTCTTTGTCTTTTTGCCGTAGTTACGGTATCAACGGGCGCAGAGAAAGCAAAGAGCCCTTACATCCCGGATTTTCACGGTACGATACGGGCAAAATATGAATATGAACCTACCATCAACAAAGGGCGGTTCGAAATACGCAACGCCCGGTTGAGCGTGGAAGGGAAAATAATCCCCATTGTACGTTACAAGGCTGAGATTGACCTGTCGGACGAGGGAAGTATAAAAATGCTCGACGCATATGTAAGGCTTCAGCCCAAAGATCGGCTTAAGTTTACATTCGGCCAGATGAGGGTGCCTTTCTCCATCGACGCGCACCGGTCGCCGCATCTGCAGTATTTCGCCAACCGCTCTTTCATAGCCAAGCAGGTGGGAAATGTCCGGGATGTGGGTGTGGCGGCGTCCTGGACTTTCGGCGCCCGGACACCGATTACTCTGGAAGGAGGTGTGTTCAATGGATCGGGTCTTACCAATCAGAAACATTTCTGGACGTCCGACTATAATTTCTCGTTAAAATCGCAGATCTGCCTCTGGCGCCAACTCAATATCGTACTGAGCTGTCAGAAAGCGAAAGCTTCGGATGTGAACACCTATATGTACGACGGCGGTATATACTGGGAAAACTCGCGCTGGCATATCGAGGCTGAGTATCTGCGGAAGCATTACGCCAACGATGCGTTCCGTCCGGTCAACGCCGTGGATGCCTTCGCGGCGTATCGGCTTCCGCTGAAGCGGAACAAAATGGCGCTCTCCTTTTTAGGCCGTTATGACTACATGTCGGACCACAGCAAAGGGTCAAAAGATGAAAACGGAATTCTTCTGGTGGATGATCCCGAGCGGCACAGGCTTACCGGCGGAATGACTCTGAGTCTCGGGAAAGGGGCGCTCCAGGCCGACATTCGCCTGAACTACGAGCAGTATTTCTACAATAAAGGCGTGGAGCCATCAATATCCGAGCAAAATAAGATTGTCCTCGAGTTTGTGGCTCATTTCTGATAGGGCGGCTACATATCAGAAGGGAACTGCCCCCCTCACATGAAGAGCAGTTCCCTTAATTATTTGATAGGGTGTTCAGTTTGATGTTCCAAAAAAACGTCATTCAAAACACCTGAAAAATT
>USIY01000316.1 GCA_900554845.1 uncultured Bacteroidales bacterium
GTTTGTTCCACAATCGTGATACTGTGGCCTCTCTTCCGGGACTTATGCAAGAGTTTCTTCACCTTCAGACGTGACGAAAATTTCTATTATGTATGCAAGATTCTGGTTAGCTGCATTCCGGTAGGAATAGTAGGAGTTTTCTTCAAGAGTTATGTCGAGGAGATATTCGGCAGCGGACTTATGGTAGTGGGAATATGTCTGTGCATAACTGCGGCGTTGCTGGTATTCGCCCATCTGAGCGACATACGCGCCAACAGGATGGTGGCTTCCAGCGAAGGACATGACATAACATGGAAGGACGCCATTGTGATAGGTGTGGCGCAGGCTGTCGCGGTTTTGCCGGGTCTGAGTCGAAGCGGCACGACGATTGCGACAGGCATAATGCTCGGAGACAAACGTGATAAAGTCGCAAGCTTCTCGTTCCTTATGGTGATAATCCCGATATTGGGAGAAATGCTGTTGGACTTCAAGGATATGATGGAGCCCGGATACGCGGCCAGCACCGGTGTGGTGCCGTTGTTGGTGGGATTCATCGCGGCTTTTACAGTGGGTTGCGCTGCCTGTGCCTGGATGCTGAATATAGTCAAGAAAGGTAAGTTATGGTGGTTCGCGATCTATTGCGTCATCATGGGAGTGATCTGTATGTTGTGGCAGTGACCATAACTGCTGAATTAATCAGAAATAAAGGGAAATGGATTATATAAGTGGGGAAACGATAATAATAGACAAACCGTTGGGCTGGACTTCGTTCGACGCGGTGAAGCGTGTTCGCGGAGCCATTCAGCGGAGACTGAACATGAAGCGTTTCAAGGTTGGTCATGCGGGTACTTTGGACCCTTTGGCCACAGGCGTGCTGATAGTGTGCACGGGGCGTGCCACACGCCGGATCACCGAATTGCAGGAGGGCATGAAGGAATATGTCGCCGAGATGACATTCGGAGCCACGACGCCGAGCTATGATCTTGAGAAGGAGATCGACGCCACATATCCTTGGAAGCATATCACGCGCCAGAGCGTAGAGGAGGTGTTGCCTCGGTTCATCGGCCATGTGATGCAGGTGCCTCCTGTATTTTCCGCGGTAAAGATTGATGGGAAGCGAGCTTACAGTTATGCCCGGAAGGGTAAAGAAGTGGAAATCAAGCCCAAACCTCTCGAGATCCGAGAAATGGAGATCCTCGACTGGCAGGCGCCGCGGTTGACATTGCGTATTCTCTGCAGCAAAGGAACTTACATTCGTGCTTTGGCCCGAGATCTCGGCGAAGCCCTGGAGTCGGGGGCTCATCTCACCGCGCTGAGGCGCACGCGGGTAGGAGATTGCCGTATAGAGAATGCCCTGAGCATTGACCAGGCTGTGGATCTTATAAGCAATGGTCCCGTGGAATTCCCGGAGGACCCGAATGTAAAGAAATGATTTTATAAAAAGCACATAATGATATCGCCGCACGTGTGCGGCAAAACCATAATAAGAATGAAGCTATCTGAATTCAAATTCAAACTTCCTGAGCAATTGATAGCGCAGCATCCGGTGGAGAACCGGGATGAGTGCCGCCTGATGGTAGTTGATGCCCGTACGGGAGATATCAGCCATATTACGTTCAAGGAAATCATAAATTACTTTGACGAGGGAGATGTCATGGTGTTCAACAACACCAAAGTTTTCCCGGCGCGTCTTTACGGAAACAAGGAGAAGACCGGAGCTCGTATCGAGGTGTTCCTGTTGAGGGAATTGAATGCCGAGAACCGTTATTGGGACGTTTTGGTAGATCCTGCGCGAAAAATCCGTATAGGCAACAAGCTTTACTTCGGCGACGATGAATCGATGGTTGCCGAAGTGATAGACAACACTACGTCCCGTGGGCGTACCCTTCGTTTTCTGTACGACGGGGACTACGATGAGTTCAAGAATGCGTTGTATGCTTTGGGCGAGACACCGTTGCCGGCGTATATAAAGCGTAAGGTGGAGGAGGATGACGCCGATGCATATCAATGTATTTTTGCTCAGGAGGAGGGCGCTGTAATGGCGCCGGCCGCCGGCATGCATTTCAGTCGTGAGCTAATGAAACGCTTGGAGATAAAGGGGGTGGAACGCGGCTTCCTGACTTTGCATTCCGGTTGGGGCAATTTCAAGGAAATAGATGTTGAAGACCTTACCAAGCACCGTATGGATTCCGAGCAGATGCGGGTGGACCAGGAGCTTGTGGATATGGTCAATAAAGCTCACGATGAGGGACACAGAATTTGTGCCGTAGGAACGTCAGTGCTTCGCGGCATGGCGTCGGCCGTTTGTATGAACGGACATCTTATGACGTTCGAGGGCTGGACCAACAAGTTCATATTCCCTCCTTACGACTTCACTGTGGCTAACGCTATGGTCAGCAATTTCCACATGCCTTACAGTACGATGCTGATGATGGTTACGGCCTTCGGCGGCTATCAGTTGGTGATGAAGGCGTATGAAACGGCCGTAAAGGACAAATATCGTTTCGGGGCTTATGGAGATGCCATGTTGATTTTGAAATAATGGCGGAAACTTATTCGCGGCCGATATGAGGGAAATCCTGCAATATCGGCCGCGATTTTGTAAGATATTGATAATCATTATAAAAGAAAAGATTAATTGTCTCCCGACAACTAATCCTCTAACCTTAAATCTAATACCA
>USIY01000317.1 GCA_900554845.1 uncultured Bacteroidales bacterium
GTCGTGGAGGCCAATGTGCACGACAATACCAGCGAAAGGACAGCCAGGGTCGACATCGGCAGTTCAAGAACCTCGAGCACATACAGCACACCTCCCACAGGAGCCTTGAATATCGCCGCGATTCCCGCGCCCGCTCCGATGGCCACCATCGCGCGCAACATGGCGGGGTCAAGTTTGAATACTCGGCCGAAAGAACTCCCTAAGGCAGCTCCGCTCAACGCCGTGGGACCTTCGCTGCCTGCCGACGAGCCAAGACCAACCGTCAGTGAGCATCCTATCAGAGAATTTATGGAGGTCATGAACGGAATTTTATAGTCTCCGTTCTGATCATGGACAATTCTTGTGATCTGCGCCGTGCCGCATGACAGATCCTGTTTCAATATATAGCGCTGGAAAACCATGGCAGAGAGCATTCCCGCCATCGGAAGCAGCAGCAACGTCCAATGGAACCTGAGGCCCCCTTCGCCCCCCACGAAAGTATCCCATAGCCATAACATCACAAATTTCAAGGCTTCTGCCAATGCCCCGGCTCCAAGTCCGACGAGCACGGAGAGAAGCATGACTGTGAGCTGAACAGTAACGTGCGCGGACCATACGGACACGAATGCGTCCCGTCCGGAAATCATCCGGTCGAGAAACGCATTCCAATATGTCCGGATTTTAGTCATCAAATCGTCTGTCGTACCGTCAGAAATTGTACAGCACCATCACCTGTCGCGGGCCGAAAGTCATCTCGGGCTGTATCGTGACATCCCGGCCGGAAATCAAGTCGTGCATAGTGGTGCCGTATGGCAATACCTCGAGAGTCCGCTCCATCGTGACCTTGTTCTCGGAATCGTTGCCGTTCATCATTACAACAATTTCCTTGTTCCCCAGTTTGCGTTGATATGCATAAATTCCGTTCTGGGGCATGAAATGTTTCAGTTTTCCGGTGGCCATCACCTCCCGGGCTTCTCCGCGGCGCCAGTTCAAAAGTTTGCTGAGATAATCGTACGCCTCGTTTTGCAAAGGAGTGCGTCCCTCTGCTGTAAAGGCGTCGGTTTTGTCGCCGGCGAATCCTCCGGGCATATCAAGACGGATATAACCGTCGCTGCCTTCCTTCGAGCCGTTCATCAGCAGTTCAGTCCCGTAATAAATCTGCGGAATGCCTCGCGATGTCAACAGGAAAGTCACGGCCTGCTTCCATGGACCCAACTCTTTGCTGTCCTTGGGCATCTCGGCCAGGAAGCGGTCGGTGTCATGGTTGTCGAGGAAAGTAAGGATATGCTGAGGATCGGGATACATGAAGTCGTTGGAAAGATGGTCATAAACCTTGTTGAGGCCGTTCCATGGGTCAGTCTGCTCGTTGAAGGCGGTGCGTCCGTTGAGAATCATCCAGAAATCCATGACCGTCGGCAGATTGGTCTGCTCCGGATTAATTTTAGAGTCTTTCTGCCAGAAAGCCGGGCCTGCCTCGTTGGCGTACCAGCATTCCCCAACTATATTGAACTTGGGATACTCCCGGAGCACATCATGCCCCCATTCCGACATTCCGCGCATGTCTGCGTAAGGATATGTGTCCATACGGATACCGTCGATACCGGAACTTTCTATCCACCATATTGAATTCTGTATAAGATACTTCATCACTTCCGGATTTCTTTGGTTCAGGTCGGGCATGGCGGACACGAACCAGCCGTTGGTTGTCTTGTCTAGGTCATAATCCGACACATATGGATCATGTACTGTCGTAAGACGGAAATTAGTCATGACATCTCCGTCGGGATGATTGTACCAGTCCTTGGAGGGCATATCCTTCATCCAGGGATGATTCACTCCCGTATGGTTGAAAATCATGTCCATCACTACCTTCAGGCCGCGGCCATGGGCGTTTTCTATAAGTTTCTGCCATTCGGCGTTTGTTCCGAAACGAGGGTCGATGGCATAATAATCCGTGGTGGCGTATCCATGGTAGGAACCTCCTGGCATGTCGTTCTTAAGCACCGGAGTCATCCACAACGCCGTTACGCCCAGCGAATCAATGTAGGCCAGATGATCGTTTATACCGGCGATGTTGCCGCCATGACGTGCGTTGGGATCATTGCGGTCCACGGCAGGATCGTACTCAAGATGCTTAATGCGTTCCGGCACTTTGGCGTCCGCTATAGCGGACTTTCCGCAAGCGAAACGGTCCGGCATCATCAGATACAATACATCCCCCGCGTCGAATCCCCCGTGGCTTGCCGCCGTACGCTCCCGTTTCAGCAACGGATACTCCACTGAGGCTTTCTTGCCGCGCAAATTCACATCTATGCGGATATTTCCCGGATTTACGGACTTGCCAAGCTTTAGATAAAGAAATTTATAATTCGGGCTGTCGAGCCTGAACTGACGCAGAAGTTCCACACCGGGATACTTCACGGAAAACTCGGCGTCGCCTATTTCCGGTCCAGTCACGAGCAACTGCAATGTGTCGTTGGCCATGCCCGCCCACCAGCAAGGAGGCTCCACATTCGTTATCATCCCTTTCTTGATGGCGCTCCCCGAAGGAGTGACTTCCACCGCCAGCGCGCTTCCGGCACTGATCAGCCCCAACGCCGCGGCCACGCCTACCGTCAGCTGCCGGGCTCGTTCAAAAAAATCATTCTTCATCATGACTTCGATTAAAGGTTGTCAATAT
>USIY01000318.1 GCA_900554845.1 uncultured Bacteroidales bacterium
GACGCGCTATGTAAAGAGGAAAATTCATATAACAGTTTCGTGTCGTCCCGGAAACAGCTTAATTCGCAGAGAGAGGAGTACGGCGGGACGACATTAATTTTCGACAAAATTACAAAAATTCGCCGAAATATTTGGATAGAAACCGCGATAATATTAATTTTGAAACGGAAGAATAAAAAGGTTCTTCCTGAAAGCTTATTTCTAATACACCATAAAACATGGAAGAAGATATCAAGATCACCTGTCTGCACGACCGCCACGTGGATTTGGGAGCGCAGATGTCGCCGTTTGCCGGCTATGACATGCCGATTCAGTACAAGGGCATCACCGAGGAACACAATGCAGTGCGCCAGGCAGTAGGCGTATTCGACGTAAGCCATATGGGCGAAGTGCGCGTGAAGGGCCCCGAAGCAGAGAAGTACGTGAATCACATATTCGTAAACGACGTCACGGGTGCGCCCGCGGGCCAGATCTTCTATGGCATGATGTGCTACGAGAACGGCGGAACCGTGGACGATCTGCTCGTCTATAAGGTGTCGGACACTGAATTTTTCCTGGTCATCAACGCCGCCAACATCGACAAGGATGTCAATTGGATAATGGAGAAAGCCGAAGGTTACGATGTGCAGATCACTGACGAAAGTCTTTATTACGGAGAAGTGGCCGTTCAGGGTCCGGATGCCGAGACGACGGTGGAGAAAGTGCTGGGACTTCCCGTGAAAGATATAAAATTCTATAATTTCGTCACGCTTCATGTGGACGGGGAAGACATAATAGTGAGCCGTACGGGCTACACAGGTGAAGATGGCTTCGAAATCTACGGGAGTCACGATTACACGCGGAAAGTATGGGACAAACTGATGGACGCCGGCGTAGAACCTTGTGGACTCGGATGTCGCGACACTCTCCGCTTCGAAGTGGGGCTGCCTTTGTACGGTGATGAACTTTCCGAGACCATATCTCCTCTGGAGGCAAGTCTGAGCATGTTCGTGAAGCTTGACAAACCTGAGTTTGTGGGCCGTGAAGCCCTTGCGCAGCAAAAAGCCGAAGGAGTGAAGCGCCGCATCGTGGGACTGGAACTCGATGGCAATGCCATTCCCCGTCACGGCTATCCCGTAGAGGTTGACGGAAAACAGATAGGCGAGATCACCACAGGTTACCGCAGCATCAGCACCGGCAAGTCCGTGGCTATGGCCATGGTTGAAAAGCCTTACGATAAGCTGGGCACGCGTGTGGAAGTGCGCATCCGTAAGAAAACGTTCCCCGCGACGGTAGTGAAGAAACGTTTCTATGACAAGAATTATAAAAAATAAAACAACATAACAATTATGAGTACAGTAAAGGAAGACGTGCGCTACGCAGAGTCGCACGAGTGGGTAAGTGTTGACGGCGACATCGCCACTATCGGTATTTCGGATTATGCGCAGCATGCCCTTGGCGACATCGTCTATGTTGACATGCCGGAAGAGGGAGACGAAATGGAGGCCGGTGAAGTTTTCGGTGCCGTTGAGTCCGTAAAGGCCGCCAGCGACCTGATCTGTCCTGTAAGCGGAGAGGTTGTGGAGGTAAACGAAGCGTTGGAAGACAGTCCCGAACTGATCAACAAGGACGCTTTCGACACCTGGATCATCAAGGTGCGCATGAGCAATCCCGACGAGGTGAACGCCCTTCTGGACGCAGAGGCATACGCAAAACTGTGCGAAAATGAGTAACAGATATATCCCGCATACCGAGCAGGATATAGCCAGAATGCTGGAACGCATCGGCGTGGAGTCGGTCGACGACCTCTATGCCGATGTTCCGGCGGAAGTCCTGTTCCGTGGCG
This sequence comes from uncultured Bacteroidales bacterium, assembly GCA_900554845.1. GTDB lineage: Bacteria > Bacteroidota > Bacteroidia > Bacteroidales > Muribaculaceae > Lepagella. The sequence goes on from USIY01000318.1 coordinate 1,826, forward strand.
AATATGACATTCCAGAGGGAATGTCGGAACCGGAGCTGCGCGAATGGTTCCGTGATCTGGGCGCGAAGAACAACCGTCTTGTGGTGTTCGGCGGCAATGGAGCCTATGACCATTACAGTCCTTCGACAATTTCCCATCTCTTGGAGCGCAGTGAGTTTTACACCGCTTACACTCCTTATCAGCCCGAAATATCACAGGGCACACTTCAATACATATTCGAATATCAGTCGATCGTTTCCGAACTGACGGGTATGGAATCCTCCAATGCCTCCATGTATGACGGTGCCACCGCGGCGGCCGAGTCGATGTTCATGATGGTGTCGTCGGCGCGCAAGAAGAACCGTGTGCTGGTATCATCCACCTTGTTGCCGGCGGTGCGTCGTGTGATCAGAACCTACATGAAGTTCCATGGAGTAGAGCTCACCGAACTTCCCGAAAAGGACGGCGTGACGAATCTCTCGGTCCTTGGAGCCGAACTTGCCAAAGGTGATGTGGCCGGCGTGATGCTTCCGAGCATCAACCGTTACGGCATCATAGAAGATATGACGGGTGTGGCCGATCAGGTCCATGCCGCCAAGGGATATCTGGCAGTATATTGCGATCTGTCGGCTCTGGAAGTATTGAAAACTCCCGCTGAATGGGGTGCCGACATAGCGTGTGGCGACGGCCAGACACTCGGCATGCCGCTGCAGTTCGGAGGTCCCTATCTGGGCTTTATTTCCTGTCGTAAGGATATGTTGCGCAAGATGCCGGGTCGTGTTGTGGGCGCCACTGTCGACCGCAACGGAAAGCGTTGCTATGTCCTGACTCTTCAGGCGCGCGAACAGCATATC